>JAAYPG010000067.1 GCA_012519905.1 Clostridiales bacterium
CAACTAAAACAGAGCTTTGACCATGATTATGGCGGTTTTGGAAATGAACCAAAATTTCCTACACCTCATAACCTCTTGTTTCTTTTGGCTTATTCCAACTTAGAAGCAGATGAGCAGTCTTTGTTTATGGTAGAAAATACATTAACAAATATGTATAAGGGAGGAATATATGACCATATCGGTTATGGTTTCTCTAGATACTCTACTGATGCCAAATGGTTGGTACCTCATTTTGAGAAAATGCTATATGACAATGCCCTTCTGGCAACTGCATATCTTGAAAGCTACCAATACACTAAAAATACCTTATATAAAACCATAGCCACACAGATTCTTGAATATGTACGCCGTGAAATGACAGATAGAGAGGGCGGCTTTTACTCTGCCCAAGATGCGGACAGTGAAGGTGTTGAAGGAAAGTACTATGTCTTTAAACCAGAAGAGATAACTGAAGTCCTTCAAAATGATGATGCCGGCTTCTTCTGTAATTATTTTAATATAACAAAGGAGGGTAATTTTGAGGGTTCATCCATACCAAATCGTATCCACGCATCCGAACTTAATCCGGATAATGAAAGAGTTTCAAGGCTATGTAATTATATCTATAGATATCGTCAAAACCGTTATCAGCTTCACAAGGACGATAAGATTCTTACCTCATGGAATTCGTTAATGATATCCGCCTTTGCTAAAGCAGCAATTATTCTACAGCAAAGCCAATATGCAGATATAGCTAAGTGGGCTGTTGATTTTATTAACACTAAGTTGACCGACGAAGAAGGCCAACTTTATGTAAGATATCGAGATGGCGAGGCTGCGCATTTTGGGCACCTGGATGACTATGCTTTCTTTTGTCAAGCTCTTCTATGTGTATATGATGCTACCTTTGACATCAAGTATCTAAAGCAGGCTGTAGATCTTGTAGATAAAATGCTTCTGGAATTCTGGGATGATATAAATGAAGGTTTCTTCTTAACCGGAAATAAATCAGAAGAATTAATCTATCGACCTAAAGAGGTCTATGACGGTGCAACTCCCTCCGGTAACTCTGTGGCAGGATATGTACTACAAAAAATCGCCCATATAACAGCTAATCCAAAATACCAGGAGTACGCTGATAAACAGCTACGCTTCCTAGCCGGACAGGTCAAAGACAATCCCGCAGGCTTTTGCTATAGCCAGCTTGCCTTTCTTAATGCACTATATCCCTCAAAGGAAATCGTATGCGTGGTCAGTAACAAGCAGGACAATACCACCACAGCAAAGACCGTCAAAAGAAACCCTCAGGAGAATCCTGAGTTTGACGAACTAAAGGAATATATGGCCACTCATTATAACCCAAATATGATTGTCCTAGTTAAAACAAATGAAAACCAAGAAGAATTGCACAAAATCGCAAGTTATGTCAAAGATTATCATTCATTGGACGACAAAACAACCTATTATGTCTGCGAAGACTATAGGTGTCTTACACCAACCCATGAATTGTAGCAAAGCGGTACCCGGTACAGTTTACAATTGTAAACTGTACCGGGTACAATAATTTACTTCAAATACCTCTTCAATGTTTCTCTAACTGCACCCTTACCCGCAATCAATTCAAGGAACATTCCTTCAATCTTTTCCCCTAAACCAACCTCATAAAGATTAACTGCAAATATCTTATCATTAGAGAGAATGGGCCTAAGTATGCTTGTGTTTATTGAGCTATCCCCAAGCTTCACATCCTTAACATAACCCATAAGATCATCCAATAAGGGATCTGAACTAGGGGTAAAGGGATTACCTTCATCATCGATTCCCATCAGATACCTACACCATCCGGCTATTGTAAGAGGAATAAAGGTAAGATCACTAACCTTAAGCGTGCTACTATCTCGGTATGCCTTAATAGTTTCACCAAATCGAATCGGAAGCTTTTGCGAAGTATCTGTAGCAATCCTTTGAGGTGCATCCGGCATAAAGGGATTGGGTAAGCGAACCTCCAATACTGCTTTTATAAAATCCATAGGATCAATTACACCGGGATTAACTACCACAGGCATACCCTCACTATAGCCAATCCTATTAACCAACTTCACAAGCTCAGCATCTCGCATCTCTTCCCAGATAGTTGTATAGGATAAAAGACAACCGAAGATTGCCAGGGCTGTATGAAGAGGATTAAGGCATGTACACACCTTCATCCGCTCTACCTTATCAACTGTCTCTCTATCAGTGAAGAGGAAGCCAGCTCTTTCTAATGGAGGTCTTCCATTTGGGAAGGCATCCTCTACCACAAAATACTCTGTCTCTTCTGCATTCACAAAGGGTGCTGTATAGGTATTCTTAGAGGTTATAATCAACTCTGTATCCTTAAAGCCATCTTCCTCCAAGATTTTCTTAACCTTATCATCTGGTCTAGGTGTAATCTTGTCTATCATACTCCAAGGAAATGCTACCTTATTCTTATCCCTGATATAATTAAGGAAGCCTTCCTCCATATAGCCATTCTTAACCCAATGCTCAGCATAGTCCTCTACTGCAGCAAATAGCTTGTCACCATTATGAGAGCAGTTATCCATACTCACCATAGCAATAGGATGCTTGTTAGTATATCTTTCATATAACAATGCTGTGATTTTGCCCATAAGATGAAGGGGTTTCTTATATCCAGTACTAAAATCCTCTGATACCACAGATAAATATTCACCACTTGAATCTACTAGACTATAGCCCTTTTCCGTTATGGTAAAGCTTACCAATTGCAGGGATGGTTTTCTAAATATCTCCTTCAACCTCTCCCACTCATTATCCAAATTAGAATCAGCTTCTATAGATTCTACTACGCTTCCAATAACCTTCTTTTCAATATCTCCATCAGACTTTAGGACAACGAGAAGGCTTAAGTCATCATAAGGCTTATAGGCTTTCTCAATTATCTCATAGTCAAATCCCTCAGCGACGATTACACCTCTATCATAGCTTCCCTCATCCAGCATTTTGTGAAGTCCAGCCGCCGGGAACCCACGAAAGATATTCCCAGCTCCAAAATGTATCCAGCTGGGCTTATCCATGGTGTCTTTTCGCAGTTCTTCTCTGTCATAGTTCGGAAGCTCATAACCTTTTTCTTCCCATGAGCTATTATAATTAACAAGCTTCATCTTCTCTTCCTTTCCCAATACCTTTAATAAGTCTATGCCTTATTGCTCGCTTTTTCTAATTGCTTCCCATAAACCATTTAGATAAGCCACACCAAGTGCTCTATCATATAGACCATAACCTGGTCTTGCCTGCTCACCCCATATCATTCTACCATGATCAGGACGAACTACTCCGTCAAAGCCAATATCATATAAGGCTTTGACTATCTCATACATATCAAAATTACCATCTGAGGATAGATGGGAGCTTTCATGAAATACTCCATCACTATCAAACTTCATATTTCTTAGATGCGTAAAATGAATTCGTTTGCTGATCTTTGGATTTCTAATAATATCAGGAAGATTATTCTTAAGATTACTTCCTAGTGACCCTGTACATAGGGTGAAACCATTATAGATGCTGTCATTTAAGGAAGCTATCTCCTCTAAGGCCTTTTCGCTTGTTACTATCCTTGGTAGGCCAAATACACTCCATGCAGGATCATCCGGATGGATTGCCATTTTTATCTGGTATTTTTCACATGTAGGCATTATGGCATCAAGGAAGTATTTCAAGTTTGCCATAAGCTTCTCTGCTGTGACATCCTTATACTTATCGAATAGATCCATAATTTCATCCTTACGATTAGGCTCCCAACCAGGAAGCACAAAGCCACCACTTTCGCTCTCTATTCGCTCGAACATCATCTCAGGCTTGATATCCTTAATTATATTCTCATCATAAGCCAGTACATGGGAGCCGTCCTCCAGCTGCTTTGCCAGGTCTGTTCTTGTCCAGTCAAAGATAGGCATGAAATTATAGCATACCATGTGAACATCAGCCTTACCTAGATTCTCAAGTGAAGTTATATAGTTCTCAATATACTGATCTCTTGAAGCTAGTCCTATCTTAATGTCTTCATGAATATTCACACTCTCAATACCTATAAGCTTAAGACCGGCCTCTTCCACCTCTTTCTTAAGCTCTAATATATCCTCTAGCTTCCATGCCTCCCCGGCAGGGATGTCATGCAGGGATGACACGACACCAGTTACCCCTGGTATTTGCTTTATATATTCTAGTTTTACACTATCATGTTTTTTGCCAAACCAACGCAAGGTCATATCCATAAGCTTCATCCTTTCTAATATCTGTACCGGGTACAGCCCTTCTGTACCCGGTACAGTTAATACAGTTAATAAATCTTTCTTCCCTTTTCATCTATTATACCTGATTTTCTATAAAAATAGGTATTAACTCTATCTCGCCATTCCTTGGCATTACTAAGCTGCATATCAAAGCGCTCACAGACTCTTTTGTATACATCCTCTGGCACTAACTGCTCTAATCCTTCCCAGTCCTTAATCATTATCTCTAGCTCTTCTACCCCTTCAAAATGAGTGTCGTAGATATGTTGAATTAGGGTCTTACCAGTCTTTAGTTTATAATCATATTCAATATAGTGGAAGAAAAGCAATAGCTCCTCGGGACAAGTATCCTTACTTTCATACATTGATGCATTTGGTTCATTATATTGTCCAGCATAGCCTGTACCAGTCTTAACTGTTCTATCCACACCTAGACCATTTCTGTCGGCTCTATGATAGGTACCCCATCTATCATACTCATAACCATCAACATTAGGCCCATAATGATGATTAGGATTTACCATCCAGCCAATTCCCAAAGGAGAAGTATATTTCTCATATACTGGCCAGGATTTTATAAGGATATCAAGCACAGTTTTAACTACCCTCTCATCACGGGATAAGGTTTGTCTTATCCATTCCCTAGCTATTTGCTCTGAACTTATATCTGTATCCCAAGCCAGCCTTCCAAACCCATATAAATTGGAGGCGACTAGGTCATGGCCGGTCCAGTTATAGTCATTACCAGTATTAGTAACTGCTGCCATCCCACAATAAGTCTGATTGTAGGTCCTACCTGATACTATATCTGCTATAGACCCCTTCTCCTTCTCGGCATAGGTTTCAAAGTCCAATATCTCCTTCCACATTGGGATAAGATAGCATATATCCTTCTGCTGACCCGTATATTCTTGCGCTGCCTGAACCTCAATTATCATATTAGTATTCTTAAGAGCACCAAACAGAGGCGACACAGGCTCTCTAACCTGAAAATCCATGGGGCCATTCTTAATCTGTAGGATAACATTGTCCTCGAACTTACCGTCCAAAGTAACAAAATTATCATAAGCAGCCCTAGCACGATCAGTCTTATAGTCTCTCCAATCCTGCTGACAGTTGTATACAAAGCAGCGCCAGATCAGAATACCTCCATAAGGCTTTAAGGCTCTTGCCAGCATGTTAGCTCCGTCCGCATGGGTGCGACCATAGGTAAATGGACCCGGTCTACCCTCGGAATCTGCTTTTATTAAGAATCCTCCAAAGTCGGGAATGACATCATAAACCTTTTTGACGCAGTCCTCCCACCAGTCTATTACTCCCTTATCCATGGGATCAGAAACAGCCAGCCCGCCAATCTCAATAGGCGCAGCAAAGTTAGCACTTACATATAGCTTGATACCATAGCCAGCAAATATATCAGCCATCACCTTAAGCTTATCTAGATAACGGTCTGTTATCAGCTCAGATGCTGCTCCGCGGACATTTACATTATTAATAACAGTTGCATTTATACCCACTGATGCTACCAATCTAGCATAGTCCTTTGTTCTATCATTAATTATTATTTCTTCATTTTTAAAGAAGAAGGAATTGCCTGAATAACCTCTCTCAATACTTCCATCCATATTGTCCCAATGGTTAAGTATACGTATAGGGTTTTTCGGGTTCTGCCTTATATCCAGTCCCCTTACAGATTCTCCTTGTGCAATTCTTCTGATTAAGTCAAAGCTACCATATAGAAGCCCTTTATCTGTAATAGCTTCTATTAGCAATGTTTCTCCAATTTGCTTTAAAGTAAAGCCCTCATCCTTAATCTCAATTTCATTTTCTGAATTATTTACAGACTGACTAACATGATTGCTTCCAGAGCTTATCTTAAGAATCAGCCCTTCTTTAATATTATTAAGCTGAATGTCATCTGATACATACTCACACTTACAATTTATGGATAATATCTTTTTTAAAGCAAATGTCAGCTCATCAATAGAATTATCAACAATAGAACTTCTCTTATGGGTATTAATATATACGGTAATCCTAGTAAATAAATCCTTGTCCGGATAATCATCTATCGGATTGTAGTTTAGCCAACATTGATTATAAGTCATATGCTTCCTCCAAATAGTTGTTTTGTGTATAGATTAGTATATAGTAGCTAATTGCGAAACTCTACCTTACTTTATGTTCTTGTGTAAGTTTAACAAACCATCGCAGGACGCTTTCGCTACCTTCGCCTCGTAATGGTAGATAAGGTGCCAAAGTACGCCACCTAAGTACCGACGGTCTCAGAGTACCTGCTTGTGGTCCTTGTTAAACTTACACAAGAAACAAGGGTTTTCGTGAGTTTCGCAATTGCCTATATAGATTTGAAAGGCGAACGCTCTTGCGTCCGCCTTTCTATAATAAAATCTACAATCTTACAGTCTGGTTCGAACGTAATGTTTTACTATAAGGTTTCTTTCCGGTTAACCTTATGCTTCTTGCATCAGGTTGATTAGTACCAATATACACCTCATATTCTCCTTCGTGAATAACTAGTTTTCCTTCATTATCATATAGACCAAAGGCAGTATCCTTAAGTTCGATTGTAATTGTTTTTGATTCTCCTGGATTTAGATATACCTTTTTAAGCCCCTTAAGTTGTGGGTTGGGTGTGCCCTCTTGCTTTACCTTAACATATACCTGTAAGGTCTCTGCGCCTGGCATAGTTCCTATGTTCTTAATATCGGCAGTACATAATACTTCCTTACCCTGAGCCACCTCTTCTGAATTAATGGATATATTAGATAATTCAAAATCTGTATAGGACAATCCGTATCCAAAAGGATATAGGGCTTCATTATTCATATAACGGTAGGTTCTACCTGCCATATTATAATCTGTGAACTCAGGCAACTCCTCTGTGGTTCTATAGAAGGTTACAGGAAGCTTACCCTCCGGTGAATATTCACCAAATAAAACCTCTGCAATCGCCCTTCCACCCTGTGCACCAGGATACCATCCCTGAACAATAGCAGGTATATGCTCATCAGCCCAAGGTATGCTTAATGCACTTCCGGATAGGAGTACAAGTATGATCGGTTTACCACTCTTATATAATTCCTTTAATACATCCTCTTGAAGTCCAGGAAGGTTGAGATTAGGCTTATCACCACTAGCAAATTCATTTCCTTGGTCACCCTCTTCACCCTCAAGGCCAGGATCCAGTCCAAAGCAAGCGATAACCACATCACTCATTTCACATACCATTCTCGCCTCAGCCAATCTGTCATTTTCCTGACCCAGTCCTTGAGTAGACTTTTTGAACAAATGACAACCCTCTGAGTAGAATACTCTGGTATCTTCTCCTAGATACTCCTTAATACCCTCTAATACAGTAACATATTCTGAAGCAGTACCCTCGTAGTTACCTACTAATGCCTTTCTGTTATCAGCATTTGGTCCAATAACCCCTACTGTCTTAAGCTTAGATTTATCAAGTGGTAGAAGTTTATTCTCATTCTTTAAAAGTACTATAGATTTTCTTGAAGCCTTTAGGTTAAGCTCTAAGTGTTCCTTAGTATCCACTTGATCATAGCCAATACTATTAAAGGGAACCTTCTCAGGGCTATCAAATAAGCCAAGCTTCATACGGGTAGTAACCAGTCTTACAACCGCCTGATGTATGGTCTTTTCCTCTACAAGACCATCTCTAACTGCTAGAAGCAGGTTACCAAATATATTACCGCAATTAAGGTCACATCCATTATTCATAGCTAAAGCAACAGATTCAACGGGTGTAGATGTTACCTTATGGAATTCATGGAAGTCCTTAATAGCCCAGCAATCAGATACTACATGTCCCTTAAAGCCCCATTCATCTCTTAGAATATCCTTAAGTAAAGTCTTACTTCCACAGCAGGGCTCGCCATTTGTACGGTTATAAGCACCCATAACAGCTTCAACATCAGCCTCTTGTACACAGGCCTTGAAGGCAGGAAGGTAGGTCTCATATAGATCCTGCGTGGAGCACTCAGCGTTAAAGCTATGCCTAATATCCTCCGGACCTGAGTGAACTGCAAAATGCTTAGCACATGCAGCCGCCTTCATATACCTACTATCATTTCCTTGAATACCATTGACGAATCTAACACCTAGCCTAGAGCTTAGATATGGATCCTCACCATAGGTCTCATGACCTCTTCCCCATCTGGGATCACGGAAGATATTAACATTTGGTGACCAGAACGTAAGTCCCTTATAGATATCATAATCACCATATTTTTGCTGTGCATTAAATTTGGCTCTACCCTCTGTAGAAATAGCATCCGCTACTTCCTCCAGAAGTTCTTCATCAAAAGTAGCTCCCAGTCCAATCGCCTGTGGAAAGACTGTGGCAACTCCAGCACGGGCTACTCCATGTAATGCCTCATTCCACCAGTTATATGCCTTTACACCAAGTCTTTCAATGGCTGGAGCAGAATGAAGGGTCTGATATACCTTTTCCTCAAGCGTCATTCTTGATACTAGATCTTCTGCTCTTTCCTCAAAACTAAGTGTTTCATCTAAATAAGCTTTATAGTCCTGCATATAATTTCCTCCTATATATTATTTACGCCAAGGCGTATTTGCTTGCCAATTCCTATTAAACAATGTTAGATAATATACTTATATATTAAAAATCCATAATAGCATAAAACGCCTCTTTTGGTTCATGATTCTCATCAAATAGCATAGGCCAATTCTTACGATTCCTAACTGGAAAATGATCTAACCAAGTATAATCATCTGCAACTCCCCATAGAGTAACATTATCAACGATATCCTTGTACTCTCTAAGTATCTTAAAGCCTTCCTTATAAATAGCCGCCTGCTTCTTCAGCAAGTCCGCGCTAGGCTTGTCAAGCTTGGTATCATCATTAAACTTAAATAAGGATACATCCATTTCTGTAACGTGTATTTTTAAGCCAAGCTTAGCATATTGTTCTATTGCACGCTTGAAATCATCCATGGATGGGCTATATACATTCCAGTGACACTGAAGTCCTAACCCATCTACAGGAACTCCTCTATCTAACATATCCTTAACAGCCTTATAAATCTTATCCCTTTTAGGGTAACTACTTTCATTGTAATCGTTATAAAAAAGCTCAGTGTTAGGAAGGATCTCCCTTGCATACTGAAATGCATAATCCATGAAATCCTCTCCAATAATATCTACCCATGGGCTTTTTCTTAATACTGCATCTCCTTTATCTTCTATGGCCTCATTGACCACATCCCAGCAAAAGAAATCGTCTTCATATCTTTTTCCAACGCAAGTAATATGATCCTTCATTCGCTTTAGCAGAATATCCTTTGTAGCCTCTTCGAATACCCAGCCAGGAGTCTGGTTATGCCATACAAAAGTATGACCTCTCATCACAATATTATTATCCTTAGCAAATTTTAAAATCCTGTCTGCATGATCAAATTGATATTCGTTTTCCTTAGCTTGTAGACGAACAAATTTAGTTTCATTCTCGCAGGTTATACTATTAAAATGCTTTACAAGAAGATCCTTGTGAGTATCAATAGTTCTTGAACTTACTGCTGCGCCAATCTTAAAATAGTCCTTGTACTTCTCCTTTAATCCTATCATAATAATTATACCTCGTTTTCATATTAGCTAATTTAATAAAGTAATTTTTAAAGATATTTTTATTATAAATCTATAAACTATATGTATAGTCTATCTTATCTCTAATCTTTTAACTTATCATAACTTGCTATTTGCATGTCATAATTTGCGGATATTTGTGAAAAGTAATTAAAACCATCCTTTCTGCATGGCCACTTATATATAGTATACCAATAATTCAAATTATTTGCATTATAAATAGAAATGCTATAAAATTATCCTTAGCGGAACATTTATATCCATTTTTGATGGGCTTGTATAGGAAAGGTGGATGAATTTTATGAGGGTTTTAGATGGCATTTATGAGAAGGTGGAGTATCTTAATAATTCATCAATCCTACTACATATAAACAAAGAGGATGATGATTACTCTCCCCATTGGCATACAGCAGTTGAGATTATTATGCCTATAAAGAATATCTATACTGTTGTTATCGGTAAAACAACTTATCGTTTGCAAGAGAGAGATATTCTTGTGATTCCTCCCGGTGAACTTCATGAGGTGATTGCTCCTACAGAAGGCCTACGCCGTATACTATTATTTGATTATTCCCTAATAAATAGTCTTAAGGGCATGACAAATATTTTTACTGTCCTTAATCAGCCTAGACTTATTGCAAAGTCCAATTCACCTGACATAAATAAAGATTTAGCTAAGCTTTATGATGAGATAGTTGATGAATATAATAGCAGCTACACTCTTAAAGAAGCAGCTATATATTCATTGATTATTAGGATGTTTGTTGTGCTAGGAAGAAAATACTTGAATACAGAGAATATATTTCCCGATGTTAAATTAAATAAGCAAAAAGGATATATTGAAAAATTCAATATAATCTTCGATTATATTAATGAAAATTTTATGGAAGAAATATCACTAGATACCATTGCTGATGTGGCAGGCTTTAGTAAATTTCACTTCTCAAGGTTATTTAAGCAATTTACTGATATGTCCTTTTATACCTACCTAAATCAAAGGCGTGTTAAGGAAGCAGAAAAACTTCTGCTTAATCCTTATTTATCAATTACAGAGGTAGCTATGCGTTCGGGATTTTCAAGCATTTCAACCTTTAACCGTGTTTTTAAAAGCTTTAAGGAATGTACTCCTACTGAATTTAAGAAGCTATATCAAAGACATAATCGAATTAAAAGCAGCATACATATGCTTAATACTATTACATAAAAAACTGCAAAAAGAGGCTGTTTCAAATCCATAAAAGAGGACGCTGATATCTATATAATGCACCCTTAGAAGAATATCTACTATAATTTGCTTTGTAGTAAGCGGACTTTAGTCCGATTAAGACAATCAAATATAGTAGATGTACTTCTACGGGTGTGTGATAGATATCAGCATCCTCTAAATTTTGATTTTAAGCAGCCCTTCGTGTTTTTAATTAGATATTTTTATATGATATATAGTCGAAGTCTGCATGATTATCGCTGCTGGCACCATTTGATGAGCAATAAAGACCTATGGTATTGCCTACAAAACCACCTGCCACATCAGTACTTAAGATTCTTCCATCCACATCTGTCTCAAGAGTATGATATGTAGTATTATCGTAACTATATGAGAAAGTTAGATTCTGCAAATCTGCAGAGATTCTAAGATGTATTTGGCCATTATTTTTTTCATGCTCTTGGGAGGCTATTTCTTTAATTACATCCTCATTACCAGCCTTACACCTTATAAGACTTAGAGTATTTTGACCATCTTTTTGTCTCATAACAAAACGGTAATGGTATTCATTGCTTTGTAATATAACTATTCCTGCCTCTTCTGTTTCTGCCTTGGGTACAAATTCCATCTTGGTTTCAGCTACAAAGCTCATTCCTGTCTGGCGAACACCTACAAAACTAGGACTTACAAGCTCTGTCAACTTTTCAGCTGCAAGCCTCATTCTTAGATATCCCTTTCTCTCCTCTAGGCTATAATTCTCAAATTTCGGATTTCTTAGGTATAGGAAATGTAGGGGAAGCTTATCATTGTCAAAATCCTCTTTCTCAGGCAAAGGATCCACCGGCGTAATAGGTAGATTCGGAAGCTTCACTGTTGACTCAATAAGTCCAATACCTTTATTAATAAGAGGCCATCCTGCCTCCCATTCAACAGGCACTAAGAAAGTCTCTCTACCAAGATTTCTATAATAACCTCCATATGTGCGAGATGCTAATACTACCATGAACCACTCCCCGTTCTGCGTCTCCACTAGATCACCATGACCAACATTGACTATAGGATAATCTAGGCCCAGATGTCTATGGGTAAGAATAGGATTGCAATTATAGCCTGTAAAAGGCTCAGTAATACTATCTCCTGATGCCACTGTCACAGCATGGGCATGACCAGTTCCTGCCTCAGCAATAAGTAAGTAATATTTTCCGTCCTTCTTATATATATGTGGTGCCTCAGGCCAGACAACATTTCTTAAGGCTCCATGCCATATTGCATAGGATTCACCTATTAGTTTCATACTTTTAATGTCTAGTTCCTGTACAAATATTTCATTGTCACCATAGTATCTTTCTCCTTCTCTACGACCCTTGGTACCGCAATAATAACAACGACCATCATCGTCAAAGAAAAGAGATGGATCAATTCCATGAGCCCCAAGAAAATATGGATTTGACCATGGACCTGCTGGATCCGTTGCTGTAACTATGAAATTTCCACCATGACCAACATTAGTAGTAATCATGTAGAATGTACCTTCATGATACCTTATGGTGGGTGCAAATATACCTCCTGAATGCCCAAGTCCTAAAAGATTAATTTGCTCCTCACGATCAAGAATATTTCCTATCTGCTTCCAATTAATTAAATCCTTACTGTGAAAGATTGGAACTCCTGGGAAATAAGAAAATGTTGATGTCACCAAATAATAATCATCTCCAACCCTACAAACAGAAGGGTCAGGGTAAAACCCAGGTAATATAGGGTTATTTGCTCTCTTCTCCATATATGCTTCCTCCATTCATGTCATTCATAACGTCCCTATATTACCATAGCTTAAGAGAAAACTCCAGTCTTGAAATTTCTGTCCGAATCAATATATGGATAATCCTTATTTTCTTACATATGTTATAACACAAGCACCAGGGCCCGCATGAGTGCCTACAACACAGCCTACCGGATGCATCTTCATATCTCCTAGCTTATATGCACTATTAAGTCTATCCTTAAGTAATCTACACTGGTCATCCTCAGCTGTATATCCTAAATGTACGGGATAGTCATTGTCTATTTCGCCCATCTCATCTATTGCCTCCACAATACGTCCTATGGCCTTATTAACTCCTCGTTCCTTGCCAATTACTCCTATTGTTCCATCATTTATTGTTATGATTGGCTTAAATCTTAGAAGAGTACCCAAAATAGTAGATGACTTTGACAAGCGACCACCCTTATGAAGAAACTCTAAAGTGTCTAACATGGCTAGAAAAACTATACGCTCTCGTAAATCCATAAGTCTAGAAGCTATATCACCTGCACTTATACCTTCATCTCTTAGCTTAACTGCCTGTTCAACCAAAATCCTAAGTGCACAAGTGGCAGTATTACTGTCAATTATATAAATATCATCATAATTAGCCATTTCCTTTGCTATCATTGCACTCTGATAGGTACCGCTTAGCTTGGATGCAATTAAAAGAACAATTATACTGTCTCCTGCTGCCTTACCCTCTTTAAAATGTTTTAAAAAATCATCTGGAGAAGGCTGTGATGTAGTAGGCAAACGCTCTGCCTTTACAAGCTTTTCATAAAAGCCTTCTATAGTAATATCCACTCCTTCTTTATATTCCTTATCTCCAAAGATAACCTTTAGAGGAATTAAGGTAATATTCATCTGAGCTGCCTGCTTGATGCTAATATCTGATGTTGTATCTGTAATAATCCTAATTCCCATATATTGTCCTCTCTTATTCCATTATTTCGTCAACAATTCTTCTAATCATTTCTTCTAGTATATCAATTTCTTCCTTACTAAACTCTTCTCTAATCTTAGTCATAATCTTAGAATTAAAAGATGTATTTGCTCCGTATTGATTTAAGAACTTGTCAGTAACCTCAAGATTATACTCCCGTCTGTCGTATTTTGATACACTCTTTCTAACATAACCCTTTTTTATCAGGTTATTAATTCGGTAGGAGGCATTTGGTAAGGATATATTCACATATTCAGCAAATTCATTTACAGTAGGCCTACCTAATAAGAAAATCGCCTCTAAACAATAGGAATCCGTAGCACTTAAGCTTCCTTCCTTAACACTAGTAAATAAATTATTACAATAGCTCGCTCTAAATTTGTAATATAACCTTTCAAATTCTCTTTCCAGCATAGAGACATCTCCTCTTGATTTTAATTTTAATTAAATGGTTAAAATATTTTAATTAAAATATTAAAAGTATATTATCACGGTAGGCACTATATGTCAAACATAAAGTTAATTTTAAAAAATTACAATAAAGGTCACTTTACTTTTTTAAGTCACTTGACTTTGTAAACCCTCCATGATACAATCAAAAAAATTATAAAGCAGTACTGTAAACAATGACATAAAAAATTTACTCTTTGATATAATAAAAAATATTCTATATAAGGAGACGATCTATGCTTGAAAATCTTATAACCCTTGACAACATAAGCTTTTTTTTAGTATTTATAGAAGGATTATTGTCCTTTCTATCCCCCTGTGTAATTCCTTTAATACCAATTTATATGAGCTATTTAGCTGGAAACGCAAAGCAAATTGATGAGAATGGACAGATTACATACAGACGATTAACTGTATTTCTTCATACAATGTTTTTTGTTCTGGGTATATCCTTTGCCTTTTTCCTTTTAGGAATGGCATTTACTGCCTTGGGCTCCTTCTTTCAAACTAACCAACTCCTTTTTACTAGAGTTGGAGGTATACTAATATTTACCCTTGGTTTATATCAGGTGGGTCTTTTAGACTTCAAATTCCTACAGAGAGAACGTAAAATACGTCTAAATTTTGGTAAGCGTAATATGAACCCTCTGGCCGCATTTATCATGGGCTTTACATTCAGTTTTGCCTGGACTCCCTGTGTAGGACCTGCATTATCCTCTGTCCTTATACTAGCATCAGGTGCGAAAAGTGCATTGATAGGCAATCTGCTTGTTCTACTTTATGCTATAGGGTTTATTATACCCTTCCTCTTGCTTGGATTATTTACAACTCAAGTGCTAAACTTTTTAAAAACCAGAAAGAACTTCCTTAAATACACGGTCAAATTAGGCGGGATTATTCTTATTATAATAGGTATAATGACCTTTACCGGATGGATGAATGGAATATCAAAATATCTCAATAAGATTTCCCAGCCTCTTGGTAGCAAGCAGGAGCAAAGAGATGACCTTGTCGAAGATGAGGATAAGATAAGCTCATACGAAGATGAAAATTATACTGATGATGAAGACATGACTGATACTGATAGTAATGCTAATGAAAATGACAACGAAGCAAACAGGCAGTCTGAGACTAAAGAAAAGGAAATTTTCCCTGCCATAGATTTCACCCTTACAGATCAATATGGAGAGGAGCATACCCTATCTGATTATAAGGGCAAGGTGGTCTTCCTTAATTTCTGGGCCACCTGGTGTCCTCCTTGTATTAAGGAAATGCCTGATATTGAACAAATATATGAGGAATATGGTAGGAATCAAGAGGATGTTATAATCCTAGGTGTAGCTAACCCGTCAAGCGAACAATACCCTCATAATGCAGATGAAAGTAAGGACGATATAATAGCTTTCTTAGATGATAATGGCTACACATTTCCTGTAGTTTTCGATGAGACCGGAGATTTATTAAGAGAGTATTTTATAAATGCATTTCCGACAACCTTCTTGATTGACAAGGAGGGGAATATCTATGGATATGCAGCTGCCATGTTATCAAAGGATATGATGCAGAACGTTATTAGGCAGACTCTTGACTCAACTGAATAAAAGGCTTAACCTTATCTTAAGTAATCAGCCTTATGAACAATTTATACAAAGGAGATCGGACCATGAAAACCTTATATAATCTTCCCTGTAATATAGCTCAGACCCTCAACATAATCGGAGATAAATGGACTTTGCTAATTCTTCGGCAGCTTATGATGGGGCGTGATACTTATACAGAAATACAGCAAGGTCTAGAAGGTATACCCAGTAACCTTCTATCAGATAGATTAAAATCCCTAATAGAGGATGATCTTATCGTTGCAAATCTTTATCAGGCCCATCCTCCTAGATACCGTTATCAACTTACTAAGAGCGGGATGGACTTGTCAGATGTGTTTAATAGTATAATATTATGGGGAGAGCGAAACCTTAAGAAATGCCACAAGAAACTTACCCACTCAGAATGTGGTCACAAAATAGAACTAACCTATTACTGTCCTGAATGTGATAAATATATCAATAACAATGATCTTACATTAACCGAATAAACATCTCCTGCTTTGGATAATTTTCTTAATTAATAGTGATACTATTGTAGGAGGTGATAAACATGATTGCTAATGTTACTTTATCAACAAAGGAACAACTTCTTCTACAAGATCAAAAATCCCATGAGGAACAATGCATCTTAAAATATGAAAATTATGCCAATCTAGCTGCAGATTCTCAACTTAAGACCATATTTAAGAACAATGCACAGAAGGAAAGGGAGCACCTACAGACAATAAACCAGCTTTTAAACGGTCAAGTCCCTTCCATGGCTGGTCAGGGTGGTTCAAATTCACAGCAGCAATCGGGACAGCAACCAACAGTACAACAAGGGGCTAATTGGCCCATGTCACAACAAGAAACAATAGACAAGTCCGCTAGCACTAGCTTTAAAGCATCTGATAAAGATATGTGTATTGATATGCTAAATACAGAAAAATATGTATCTGGCACCTATGATACAACAATCTTTGAATGCAAAAGTGCTCAGGTACGTGATGTGCTAAACCATATTCAAAAAGAAGAACAAAAGCATGGAGAAGCTATATTTGCATACATGCAAAGCAAGGGCATGTATTCTCCTCAGTAAGTCTAATTTATATGGGGCTGATGAAAAGATTAATTACTTTTTATCAGCCCCATTCTTTGTCTATTTTTTGCATTTCATGTTTTTATCCTATAATCAGATAAAATCTTCCTATGTGCGCTTATAAATTCGATTGACTTAACATATAAAAAGTAGTATCATATAATCACATTCTGAGTTAAATATTTAACACATTGGATGATTAAGGTATGAAAAAGATATTATCTTTAGTTTTAATTGCTGCATTAGCTATGACTATGTTCACAGCATGCGGTAGCAAAGGCGTAAAGACAGGCCTTGCAGTTATAAGTAGTGCAGGTAGCTCCAAAGATGCTACTGATGAGAAAGACGGACTTGCACAGGTAGACTCTACAGCTGTTGCAGTTCTTGTAGATGACAAGGGTGTCATCAAAAACATCGCAATCGATGTAATTCAGACTAAGTTTAACTTCTCAGCTACTGGCGAGATTACAACTGACTTAGCAAAAAGATTTGACAGTAAAAAGGCACTTGGCGACGATTACAATATGAGAGCTGCTTCCCCTATCGGTAAGGAATGGGATGAGCAGGCAGAAGCTCTTGAGCAATATGTAATAGGTAAAACTGTTGCAGAGGTTAAGGGCATCGCACTTGACGGTGGATATCCTACAGATGAGGATTTAACAAGTTCTGTAACAATGAATATCAGCAACATTATTGCTGCTATTGAAAAGGCTGTAAATAACGCTAAGGATTTAGGTGCAAATCCTGATGATAAGTTAGGTCTTGGTATCACATCTGTATCTGGAAAGAGTACAAAGAACGCATCTGAAGAAGGTGACGGTAATGTTCAGGCATACTCTCACTACAGCGCAGTATCTTTAGATAAGAACGGTAAGATTACTAGTAGCATAATTGATGCTTCACAGACAAACGTAGCATTTAACATCGAAGGTAAACTTACATCAGAATTAACAGGCGACTTCAAAACAAAGCTTGAGCTTGGTAATGATTACAACATGAAGGGCGCTTCCCCTATCGGTAAGGAATGGTTTGAGCAATCAGAAGCATTCTCAAATTACATGAAGGGTAAGACAATTTCTGATATTACAGGTCTTGCATTAGAGAACAATGTAGCTACAGATAAGGATCTAGTAAGCTCAGTTACAATCACAATAAATGATTTTATTACTACTGTTGAAAGAGCTGGAGCAGTTGCAAAATAATATTTACAAATAATAAGTAATATATTTAAAGGGGTTGCAAAACATATTAGATAACTCAAAATGTTTTGCAGCCCCTTATTATACAGACTGAAGAAACATGGATTGCGAGTTTCTTCAGTCTGTGTTATCCTACCCATATAATTAAATCAGATTCTACAGGAGAAACATATATGAAAAGAACCGCATTAACTATACTTTTAGCAATAATAATACTATCTACTTCTGCTTGTAATAGAGCACTAGAGAGACACCAGGGTAGCTTCCTCTTCTTGTTCGATACAATTACTGAGCTAGTAGCATATACTAAGAGCGAGGATGAATTTCGTGACTTTGCCAACTTCATTCATGATGAGCTTGAAATTTATCATCAGCTCTATGATAAGTATAACTCCTACGAAGGAATAAATAATATAAAAACAATTAATGAGAATGCCGGTAAGGAGCCTATAAAGGTAGACCAAAAACTAATAGACCTCCTAAAATACTCTATTAGTGCTTATGAATTCTCAGCTGGTACAGTTAATATAGCTATGGGGTCGGTTCTTGAAATATGGCACGAATACCGTACATTGGGAATCGATGATCCTTTAAATGCCACTCTTCCACCTATGGAACTATTAGAAGAGGCTAGCAAACATGCAAATATTGAAAACCTTATAATAGACGAGACAAATTCAACAGTCTTCTTGGCAGACAGCCATATGCGTTTGGATGTTGGTGCCATAGCTAAAGGCTATGCTACTGAGCAGGTAACAAAGGCGGCAATTGAAAGAGGATATACTGACTTCCTATTCAGCGTGGGAGGTAATGTCCGCGCAGTTGGAGGAAAAGACAAAGAAAAAGCCCCTTGGTATGTGGGTATTCAAAACCCTGATAAGGAATCCGAACAACATAGTCTTTTTACCCTTGCCTTAAAAGATTTATCCTTGGTAGCTAGCGGAGATTATGAAAGATACTATACAGTAGAGGGAAAAGAGTATCATCATATTATCGATCCCTATACCCTTATGCCCTCAGAATATTTTACTGCTGTATCTATAATCTGCGAGGATTCTGGAATGGCCGATCTGTTGTCAACCGCAATCTATAATATGCCCTATGAAGAGGGCTTGACTCTTATCGAAGGCCTAGAGAATACAGAAGCCTTATGGGTTTTCCATGATGGATCCATGAAATACAGCTCTGGATTTAACTCCTTATTAAAAAAATAATCTAATACTTCTCTAAGAATCGTCTAAGGACTTTTTATTTTATAATATATATAATAGTAATTAGAAGTATACTTAAGCCCATATATTCATTATAAAGCTTACTTGATATATTATCATGATAATCGAGGTTAGGATAAGGAGAGAATGTAAATGAAGAAGTGCGGGAAATGTGGTGCTATCCAGAATAATAAACGATTTTATTGCATTGACTGTAATGAGCGGCTTGGCCCACCCTTAACCGATGAGGAGGAGAAAAAGGAGACAGCAGTTATTAGGGAAAACATAAATACTCTCTCTAATAAGGTAGATTATTTTTATGTCTCCAAATTAGATAGGATAACAATAATCCTATTACTTATTTTCTCGACTCTTCATCTGCTTCTTATGATAATCAGATCAGAATATTACCGGGAAAACCATTTGTTTGGACTAGGAATTATCCTTATAATACTAGCAGTCTCAACATCCGTGAGCCTAAGATATCCTGAACTAACCTGGGAGCTTCATAAACTTCGCTATATTTTTGTTTTTGATAATATAAACGACCTAGAACCCTCGAGACAGATGCTTTGGTCACGAAGGTTCTTTTCAAAACTTATACTTGCTATAGTGGTTATTGCATTTGTAGCTATACTTTTACAATATTAATTACACCTTAAATAATTATTAAAGGGAGCACTTATCATAACTGTGCTCCCTATCTTATACCCGTTATTATAGTTTATATGTTCTTCAATATAGTCTATATGTTCTTCTATGTAGTCTATAGGTCCTTTACCCAGCAACGTCTCCGCTTATGTTGCTTAGTTTCATAATGCTTCCACAACGCCTGTACTTGGGTGTTCGTCTCTAACTCTGGACCTGTCTCTGCATATTTAATATTGTTTCTTCTAGCAGATTCAGTCATGGAATTTAATAAGATCGCAGTTAAGCCCTTGTTCTGCATCTTCGGAATTACACCGACAAGATATAGGTCTAATACCTCTGCCTTCTGATAAGGAGCCCTTAATATTCTATACCAGCCAAAGGGGAAAAGTCGTCCATTACTCTTCTTTACGGCTCGGTTCATTGATGGAACCGCAAGCCCAAACCCTACCAACTCGCCTTCTTCATCCTCAATAAACTTTATATATTCAGGATTTATCAACAATATAAATTGATTATAATATTTCATAATCTGTGCATGACTTAATTCTACTGTTCCATATAATTCCTTATAGCATATATTAAGGAGACGAAATGTCTTTGGAATATAGGGCCTTATTTCCTTTCTTGATTTCGGCTCTACCAGCTTCAGTTTATATCTTTTTAAAACAAGCTTTGATAGCTCATTTATTTTTGGATCAGGCTTCTCTGGCATCTTTACTATATATTCAACCCAATCAATATCTTTTACGAAGCCATGGCTCTCCAAATGTTTGATATAGTAGGGATGGTTATAAATAGTAATAAACATACCCACCGTATCAAAACCTTCAACAAGCATTCCCTCCTGGTCCATATCGCAAAAGCCAATAGGCCCATGAATCTGGCTCAAGCCCTCAGCTCTTCCCCAATCTTCTACTGCCTTAAATAGTGCCTCTGATACCTCTAGATCGTCAATAAAATCCACCCTAGTAAAACGTATTCGCTCTGTCTCCCACTTAGCATTTGCTGCATCGTTGATTATACCTGCTATTCTACCTACACACCTTCCGTCCTTATAAGCTAAAAACTGCTTAGCTCTACAATAGTCAAATGCCGGGTTCTTACTAGGAAGAAAATTATTGTATTCATCTGACACAAGATCCGGTATGGCCTGTGGTACATCCTTATACATATACGCATGAAAAGCAGCGAAAATTCGTCTGTCTCTTTTTGTTATTACCTCTCTTATCTCTACCATACATTTCACCCCTGTTTATAATTCAGAACCTATTATATTCCTCATTTATATTTTAAGATAAATTACAGGATAGTGCAATGTAATTTGTCAGTTAAGCTATAATAATGTCAGACAAATAAATAAAATGGGAAAGTATGGCTATGCATTTATAATTCCCTTAATGCTCTCATTAATTTTTCTGGCAACATAGGGATTATTCATAGTATAAAGATGAATTCCATCTACACCCTGTGAGACTAAATCCACTATCTGGTCTACGGCATAAGCTATGCCTGCTTCCTTTATAGCTTCCGGCGAATGTTCAAATCGTTGCATCATCTTAGTAAACTTAGAGGGAAGGCTTGCACC
>JAAYPG010000068.1 GCA_012519905.1 Clostridiales bacterium
AAAAAAATATTACTACTTAAATAATAGACTTGACGGGGTTAGTTTTGCTCCGGTTATGGTCTATTATTATTTATAGAATATCATTAATTCTACGGCATTTAAAGATGCTTATATCAAAATTGGTTTGTAGGCCTAAAATATATAAGGGAAGAAAAACGACTTATTACCTATTTAACTGTATATCGATATGTAATCCCACCATCTTTTGACCTAGAATAAACAATTCTGTTTTGATCAAAAGCTTTTACAAGCTCATCAATAATTTGGTCTGATTGCTTTTGTATTTTATCTATACCTTTATTAATGCTCATATAATCTAGTTTGTAAGTTTTTACTTCTGTTATAAACTGCTCTGTGATACTAAGGGTGTTTTTTGCTGATTCCATAAATTCATGGTAGGATTTGTGATAGTCTATTCTGGCAAGGTCATTCATTCTATTCTTTACATTTTTAAGCCAATCATCGATAAAATCATCTGCTTCAAAAGACGAGGTATTTATATTATAAATACTTATAAATTCATTAACATACTTTTTATTCTCTTCGATAATATCATTTACCTTCGATACCATTTTACTCATTTGTACTCCATTGAAGGAGCTTCCAAATCCGCCATTATAAACTTGAGCTAAGTAATCCTTGTTTAAAAAGGCAGCAACGAATAGTATTACTGTTGCAATAATAAAAATAGTATATATACCACCATTGAATCTTGGTGTTTTCTTATTTCCAAAATATTTATTCCAATTATCTTGTGTTTCTGTGCCCATTAATATATCCTCTTAAATAAGTAAAAAATTAACTACCTCTCCCTTGAATAATATGTTAAAATTAACTAAAAGTCAACATTGCTTGACAAATATTCATTAATTAGGGGGTTTTTATGTCTAAAATATCTAAGGAAAGAAAAGTAACTTACTATATAGGAATTGGAATGGGTATATTGGGCTTTATACTATTTATATCCGTATTCTTCTCTTTTACTAGTGTAATGGATGATCCTTTTGAAGCAACACTACCATCCTTTTCGAATGCTATTGTAGGCATGCTTCTAATTATAGGTGGATCTATTGTGGCTAGTATCGGAGCTAAAGGGGCAGCTGGTTCTGGGCTGAAGCTTGATCCAGAGCAAGCCCGTGAAGATTTGAAGCCATTTAATGAAGCTGCTGGTGGAATGATAAGCGATGTTATAAGTAATATTGACGCAATCGATCACATAAGAAAGCCTCAATTACCTAAGGAGACTATAAAGATAAGGTTTAGGAATTGTAAGGGCCTCAATGATGAGGATGCAAAATTCTGTAAAAGCTGTGGCCAGGAGATATAATTAAAAGCGTTTTTCTTATATCGACAGCATGCTGAATTTTATAATCTTTAATTGATATTTTGGCGTGAAAGAAAGCGCAAGATATTCTAAATAAATCTGTTGACAAAAATATATATCCTGCATATAATGTACATATAAACATATGAGCGACTATTCATATGTACTGAACATACAATATATTATGTACTAAATACCAGATTATAAAACAAATATAAAGTAACAACTTAGATAGCGAGGTGAAATTATGGCGGGAAAATCAGTGTCAGCTGAAAGATGTGATTGTGAGGTTATTCATGAGGATGTTGTGAACAGTGTAAGGACTAAGATGCCAGAGGAGGAAACACTTTACGATTTGGCAGAATTATTTAAGGTCTTTGGAGACTCTACGCGAATTCGAATATTGTGGGCACTGGATGAGGCAGAAATGTGTGTTTGTGATATTGCTTACTTACTTAATATGACTCAGTCGGCAATTTCTCACCAATTAAGAGTGCTAAAGCAGGCTAAGCTGGTGAGGAACCGAAAAGAGGGTAAGGTAGTATATTATTCATTAGATGATGAGCATGTAAGGATGATTTTTGACCAAGGCTTAGTTCATATTAATGAAGATAGATAATAGGCGATATTTTTAACCTAATACATGAATACTTGTTCAAGTGTTCATGGGCGTAGATATATCTCTTAAGCCACATTAGATAATTAAATAACAGAAAGCCATTATAGTTAACTATAAATATATAAAAAGTTGGAGGATTAATATTATGAAAAAGAGGTTTATTCTAGAAGGTCTAGGCTGCGCAAACTGTGCATCAAAGATGGAGACTGCTATAAATAAATTAAATGGTGTTAAAGAAGTTAGTGTGAATTTTATGACTCAGAAGCTGACTGTTGAGGCGGATGAAGACAGAATGCCAAGCTTAATCACAGAAATAGAAAAGATCGTTAAGAAAATTGAGCCTGATACAAGAGTTGTGCCTTCAAAATAGTGATATCGTGAGAACCTAGAGGATGTGATTATATGAATGATAATATGAGAAAAGATCTTATGCGAATTATAGCCGGTGCTATCTTGCTCCTAGCGGCATT
>JAAYPG010000069.1 GCA_012519905.1 Clostridiales bacterium
AACTTTATCAATTTCTTTTTATCAGATACCTGTGTGGTAACTGTAAAATCGAAATAGCTTTTCCAGTTATTCGCTGTAAAAAGATTAAGAGCATCAGCCTGAAAACTGATGCTCTTTTTATGTTTGTTGGGTCCTAACACATTCCCCTCATTTTATTAAATCAATCACCAACCCAAAAATAAAGTAAGCCTTTCTGCCCATCTTCTAATTCTATAAATATTGTTTTAGCATTATAGATATCAAGAATCTTTATAGGGGTCGCTTCAAAATCCCTCATAGTCTCAAAATCCCAGGTCATATACTCATAATAGTCTTCAGAAACCTTATCTAATGGGACAAAATAACCCGAACCGCATAATTCATAGTTCTTCCCTATATACTGGTCTAGATCATGGTCTCTGTGAATAAACTCATTATCCACCAGCTCTTTCCACGAAGTATAAAACGGCGGTTTGAAGTTAACGCCCAAATCAAACCATGATATAAATCTTCCTCTACCATCCATTATAGAATTGATATCCATTTCACCTAAAGCAATTAACTCCTCACCGTTATATCTGAAGAATTTATAATGAGGATCTCCACTGGGACCATCATCAAAGTAAGCTAACTCCAAGTAACTATCATTACTGTCTAAGTCAATAATCTTTACCTCACCTGTTGGATTGTCTGTATATACTTCCACTATTATATCATTTACCTTAACATAAGAATTAACATCATAGTCATTGCTTAATACAGCCTCAATATTTTCCTTAATTCCATCCCCATTTAAATCATAATTACCTGATACCTCATAGATTTTAATATATAAATCTTCGTTTACATTACTAGTTACAGCAAAGTCGTAGTCCTTAAAATAATTACTTAGTTTAGAGAAGTCCTTTATATCAGGATCTGATCCATTATCAGAGTAGGATAAATTCGGTTCTTGCTGCGATTGTGAATCCACCACCTCAGAACCACTTTCTGCTGCTCCTTCGGTAGGTACAGCCTCAGTAGGCTCAGGCTTATTTGTAACATATTTATTATTAGAATCTTCCGTTGATTTTTCCGATTTGCACCCTACAAGAATACACGATAGCAGGATACAGGCTATTAATATTATACTTCCACGCTTCATCATTATCTTCCTTTCCTTTTTACTAATATCCGACTTAGATTTCTTATCTGTAAGTTTTATTCTTTAGGCCATATTTTACCACACTAATGGGCATAATGAAATTCTTTTAAATATTTTCTTTTTCCTGAATCAGATATAGGGATATCATTTCAGACCTATAAAAATTCCCTAATCTTGCAGAAGCTATCATTGCAAGACTAGGGCTATACTTTTATTTTAGTACCTGCACCCGATAGGCAGGAGATTGAGGAGGAATACTCCTTGTCATTGCAGAGGAGAAATCTCCATCTATTCGCATCCCCTCTCTTAAATCATACATATTAAGTGAACTTCCCCCTTCATCCATAATTACGGTGTTATTCCCCACATTTAGCCTGACTTCCTGCATGCTAAACATATTGCTTTCATCAGTTACCCCGAATGAAATTAAAACGTAGCCTGTTCTTCCAGTGTATGCAACTACTTCCTCAATAATTGCGTTTTCTACATGTATTATAGTATTACTTAATACCATCCCCTGTTGATTGGAACTATTACGACTCATAATGATCCTCTTAAGTAACGATTGCTATTGCTCAAACTCACGGCTAAATATTACTTCATTAAAAGATTCACGGAAAGAAATTCTTTCTACATGCAGCATTAGATCATCTCCTCTACCATCAAACTCCAAAATTCTTGTATAATAAACTTTCTTTTCATCTTCTGATTTATCCTTTTTGATCTCAATAGGTCTTGTACTAATAAGCCTTTGTTCTTCTCCGTCTATAATTAAGCTTACTTTCGGAAAACTAGTATATTCGTCTGATGATAATGTTACATATGTCTTCCCATTTTTTTCATATATTTCTTCAACATCTATTACTTGTTCCATTATTTCAACCGTCTTTTCTTCTCCCTTTTCCAATGGAATTAGCTCATCTAATTCGTAAGAATTTACAAAAGAGGTTAGTTTTACTTCTAATGTGTTTACCTTTTGAGGTAATCTGTCAAACCGTATTTCAAAATTCCTACCCTTCATATTCGTTGACAAGCTACTACCAAGCTTAGGGACTTCCACTCCGTCTGCATAAATAGCCATTTCAATATCCCATATACTAAACTCTTCACCAATCATTTTATCAAGTCCCAATTGTAAGATGTTCTGTAATTTACCTTTAATAACGGTAGCAGTAGGCGTTGCCACCATAGATTCTACATTAATACTATTATTACTTTTTAATTTCACTTCTTTATTGATAGGGATAGTAATGCTTTTACCGACAGCAGTGTTTCTATCAAGTTTAAATTTTATTTCTCCATGTTCAACATCGTTATCTTTAGATAAATATGAAATGTCTAAGGTTATAGTTCGGTCATAGAATTTAGGAGCTCTATTGGTTGTAACTACCCACCTTTCATGAACACCTTCGTTATCTCTTTCACCAGCACCTCCATATCCCATTGGTCTATCTAAAAACCCTAGTACCTGCATGCGCATCCTTGAACTAACATCTTGAACATTCTTATTAGGATCCGTTATTGTATAAAACAATACTAGGTTGTTAGCGTCTAACATCACACCGTCTAGTGTTACTGATACTCCATCATCAAAGGAATAAGTTTTATCAACAATTTGTCCTCTACCAGAACTATTTAAATCCTGTATGCCTTCACTCATAACATTGTCATATCCGACAAATTTCTTTGCATAAAAGGCCAAAGTATTCATATTATAACTGAGTAAGAATATTATAACTACAATTGCTGCCGTCATTAAGTATGGTCTTCTTTTTCTGTTACTTGATCTATCATCTAATGCCATCTTAAGTTTTTCCTCTAAGTTGTTTGGTACCTGAATATTATCAAATCTTTCTTTTTCTTCATATAATAATTGCTCTAAGCTAACCATAAAAGTCACCTCCAATAGCTTCTCTTAATTTGCTAATACCGGCATTTAGCCTTGACTTTACTGTTCCAAGTGGAATTTTGAGAATCTGACTAATACTTTCATAATCGTAGTCCAAATAATATCTAAGCTTTATGACCTCTTGATGCTTAATACTTAGCCTTGAAATATATCTATCCAAAAAAATCTTGTCTTCCGGATTGTTAATAGTCTCAACAGCTATATCCTCTTTTATTTCCTCTAAAGACATTAATCTTTTATTTTTCTTTAGCTTGGCTTTGCATATATTTACTAAAATAGTTTTGCTCCATGAATAAAAAGCCTCATTCTTTGTCAGTTTTTTAATGTTATCATAAAGCACCACAATCATATCTTGCAGTGCATCAACAGAACAATCTTCATTTTTCATATATGCAAAAGCCAATTTATAATAATCGGATTTTTGCGCAATTATAAGATTTAGCAAGGCCTCTTTATTTCCTTTTTTCGCTTCTTTAACAAGCGCTGTTTCCACCTGATCACCACCTTTTTACATTCTTCTATATATAAGAGTATAATTAAAAGGAAAAAGTTCAAATTATTTTTTAAAAACAATACCAAATTCATGATATATCTACTACCCTAACTATACAATTCACCAATAATAGGATACAATATATTCTATACTTAAGATGTGCTTTTAGAAAGAGAGGTCAATAATGAAGATTCGTAAAGCATGCAATCTTAAAAGACTATATCATGATACGATAAGAGATATCAAAGAAAATACACCCGATTTAGCATTCATTCGCTCTGTTTGCGCTGGGAGGATTGATGATGTTGTCAGCATGTTCCGTGAGAAAAAATTGTTCTGGAATGAACCTCCGGTTGTTGATACGCCCTATGGCAGATTCGAAGGTCTTGATGAAATACGTAGCTTTACTGAAGGATTTATCTCGCGCTTCAACGCTACATCGGCAGAAGTAGAACCTGTATACCAGACTATTTCTGGTGGTAGAATAGCACTTGAGGTAGTCATCAGCTTTGTGGTGGACGAAGAAATTGAAGAAGTACCAATGTTTGTTGTAGTTGATCTTAGAACTCCCAAGCTTCTTGAGGAAGTTAGAATATACTGCCATTATTCATTTGTTCCCGACCTTACACCATACCGCAAACCTATTTTCCAACCAGCTCATTATGAGATGGGTGATCCCGGACTTTTGACTGGTGCTATGCGTAGCTATTACGAAGCATTACATCAGGCGCCTTATTGCAATGCTGAACGTATTCATAAATCATTCGCTTCCGACTGTATAGTAGGTGGCTATGAGCCCTGGGGTTCAGCAATTAAAACACGTGAAGAGATGTCCTCGGATGCACACAACTTTGGACATCATCTTAGCACTTACATACCCGCATGTGTTGGTATGAGGTATGAGACAATAATAGATGATGGTCGTACATGTGTTATTGAATGGGTACATATTGTTTCAAAGCAAGGCCAGAAGGAACGTAATCGTATCGCTATGTCTGGGATAAGTGCCTATACACGAAATGATGACGGGTATCTCTGTGCGGTACGTATCTGTGATTATGCTGGACATGAGAGTGAAATTGACTGGACCAAGACTCCTGTTACTAAGGAAGAGGCCTATTCAATCAACCTTATTGATGAATTTCCAAAGGGATGTGGTATGAAGCCTCAGATAGATGACTGAACATTAACATAACAACACACATTTTCCATGAGTTAGCGATTTGTTAATATAAGACCAAGGAGTATATAGCTGGAATAGATAACAGATTTGTAAAAAAGGAGTAATATGGCACATATACTTATTGTTGAGGATGAGAAAACGATTAGCGACCTAATCTTAATGAATTTAGAAATGGTGGGGCATACTGTTGTTCAGGCATTTGACAGCATGGAGGCCCTTTCGGCAACCAATGACCATCATTTTGACCTATGCTTATTAGATATTATGTTACCTGGGTTGGATGGCTTTCAATTAATTGATAGCTTTAATAAACTCTCTATACCGGTAATCTTTTTGACTGCAAAGGATTCTCTTACTGACCGGGTTAAGGGGCTGAATCAAGGTGCCGAGGACTATATAACCAAGCCCTTCGAAACCCTAGAACTATTAGCTCGAATAGAGGTTGTGATGCGAAGATTTGGTAAACCCAATGCAACCTTTGTCTATAAAGAAGTAGAATTTAGTCCCACAGAGCGTACCGTCCGTAAAGGAGGCCAGATAATTAATTTAACCGCACAGGAATATGCATTACTGGAGGTTTTAATACAAAATAGAAATTTAGCATTATCTAGAGATAAGCTATTAGAAGTTGCCTGGGGTTATGATTACATAGGTGAGACTCGTACTGTTGATATGCATATTCAGAGATTGCGCAAAAAGCTGGATTGGGAGGATGTCATTAAAACCGTATATAAATATGGTTATCGATTGGAGGTGTCATAATGAAGCTCCGGAGCAAGATATTTATTAGCATACTCTTAGTCTCCTTGACCACCCTGACTATAAGCTCCTACTACTTGATTAATCGTAATCATATTGATAACATAATGCGGGAAAAGGACCGTTCCTTAAATGAATTTACCTTTCTTGTCAATACCTTGGATAATGGAATAAATGCTCAAAGCAAAAAGGAGGAACTAAGACCACTGTTTCTCCGTTACCTTGAATATTATAAGACCAGAGATATTATCTTAATGATTTATGATGATAAGGAGCCTTATGCTGTTAATTTTTCAGAAGTTGATCTTAAATACTATGAGCATTTATTTACGGTTCAAGAAGGAACTCGCCAACTTCAAGTTATAGAAATAGAGAATAAGCATTATTTTTTTGTCAGTGGCAAGCTAACAAAATCTAGCAATTTTAATATTATATACGCTAGAGATATAAGTACACTTTATAAACTAAAATCACAGAGTATCTATCTCTCCCTACTAATAGCCACTACTTCAACTCTTTTATTAGGTTTTCTTTCTTATCTCTATTCTAAATGGATTACCAGGCCCATTGAGATGTTAAACCAAAATGCAAAGGAAATCTCTGAGGGTAACTATTCTGTCCGTAATATTCCTAGCAAAGATGAATTTCGCACTCTGGGTAACGCTTTTAATCAAATGGCAGAAGCCATAGAGACACATACTGCACAGTTGGAGGAAAAGGCAAAGGATTTACAGGAGTTCATTGATAATCTTTCCCATGAAATGAACACTCCTTTGACCTCCATTCAAGGCTATTCTGAATTTCTTATAAAGGCAAATGCAAGCTTAGATCAAAAACAAAGGGCTGCCCAGAATATTCATGTAGAAGCAAAACGAATGAAGGATATTTATACGAAACTAATACAATTGACACTTACTAGGGTACATGAACCAGATCTATCCACCGTAATGATTACTGATCTTTTTCATGAACTTGAGGAACGATTTATCTTTCAGTTGGACATACAAGATATTTTTTTAGAGAAAGTAATTGAGATTGATCAGATGACTTTAGATTACACCTTAATACTAATGTTATTAAGTAACCTTATTAAAAATAGCATCCAAGCCCTGCCAAACGGCGGAACTATCGTCATAAAATCATATCAACATAATGAGAATCCTGTCCTTGAAGTATCTGACAACGGCTACGGTATTCCAAAAGACAAGATAGACGCTATTATGATACCTTTCTACCGAGTAGACAAGTCCAGATCAAGAAAAACTGGTGGTGCTGGTCTTGGATTGTCCATCTGCAAAAGCATAGCCAATCTTCATCATGCAGATATTGTGATTCAATCAGATGAGGGTCAAGGCACCAAGATTCAAATAATATTTTACAAGACTGTTACAACTTCTTGATTATGCTGATAATACTCTCAATTACAATAGATAAAGATCACCTTTTAAGGAGTTATGTTGTCGCATAAGAAAGGAAGTGAATAGATATGAAAAAATTAATTATTATTAGTATGTTCTGTATTATATCCTTAAATTTATTAGGATGTAGCAAGGCAGAGCTGGAAGAGAAACCATTAGTAGTCGAAGATTCTTCAGATACTAATATTGATGTGTCCGAACCAGATTTGGAGCAAGATAATCAAAAAATTCTAGAAAACCAGAGTGAGATAACAGATATAGAAACAAATTCCCAAGAAACTACCGATGGTAAATCATCCATTGATAATAACCAAGGTGATCCTGAGAGCAGAGAGACCACCAAGCCCTATAAAGCTATTGTTATGGTAGAAGGCATGGAAGAGGAAGTTAATTATCAAACTTATCAAAGTGAAAATGGCTATCAGATGGCCTATGATGTAGATCGGTTTACAGTAACAAGTGAAAATGGAATTGATACCTATATGGCAGAGAATATAAACCCTGAGATTTATCCCTATGTATTTATTAGTATATACAAATCTGAATTTGACGATAAAAACAGGGGTTTTTCAGGAAATCTACAGCTCGTCGATAAAAAAACAAATGAAGTTGTAACTTTTAATGCCTCAGAAGAAAATGTGAAACTTGGTAGCTACGATGCCATTCATTATCAATACATTCACGGCAATCAGTGGAATTCCTTGGTCAGACATATCTATGTCATTAGCTTAGAGAAGATTTATTATGTAATTCATACCAACTACTTTCTAGAAGCTTCCGAGGGTTATGGTGCAAGAATTAAAGCTATGTTAGATACAATAGTAATTGAAGGATATTAGTTTATTACCTTAATAGACTTACATAGCGATAAAACCCATAATAAAAAAGGGTTGTAATTAAAGTAATAAATCCAAAACTCAAGACAATATAAAGCAGAGCATACTTAGCTCTGCTTTAAATATATTATATCAACCATGAGTTGTTACTTAGCTTAATTATATAAGTTAGTTGTACTATTATATTAGTCTTACCTTACCCATGACAAGCATACTTCTAGGAAGTGTTGGTATCCTGGATAAGGAATATTTCAAATTTTGCTTAGGTAGCTTGTAGGTTAAGTGATTGGCAATAAAGTCAAGGCTTACCTTCATAACCTCTACAGTAACTAATTCTCCAGCGCACCGATGGCCACTATTGATGTATCCGCCTCCCTGGGGCATGAAAGTAAATGGATTACCTGTCCAATTCTCAAACCTTTGCGGGAAAAATTCATAAGGATCAGACCATAATCTTGGATCATGATTTGTTCCATAGATGTCTTATAATACTAGAGTCCCTTTCTTAATAAAATACTTTTTCCAGATCAGGTTCTTTTTTGCCCGTGCTGCTATATAAGGGGTAAATGGGTAGTAGCGCCGAACCTCCTCTACAAACATTTGCTTATAAACCCTATCTCTTGTTTGCAATCTTTTTCTACATTCGGGCTGTTCATGCATAGCAAGTACACCAAATGTAATATAGGTAGCAATTGCAACCATTGGCCTTATTATATTAAGTAATTCAACTGACGCAACCTGTGTATTCAAAAGCTTTTGATTCTGGTCCCGGTGCCAGGCTATGATATAAGCCGCTGTACCTTTTGCTGGTGATAATTTTCCAGTGCGGATTTTTCTTATAATACCCCTAATCCACTCCTCGGATCTTTTACGAGCGCACCGACCTTGCCAGTGCCTAAGTCCAATGGCTCCAAAACCATCTATCATCTTTCCTAAATCAGTGGCTCTTTGCTTTAGTTCATGTTTTTTTAAAGGAATTCCAGCCCATCTACATGCTAGCTGACACATAATAACCTGTGCTTCATCGAACAATATAATGTCATTATTATGCCATCTCGCACTATTTACCTTCCATTGCCAGTAGGTGTAATCAGTCAACTTTTTTAAGTTTTCCCCCGTCATGATTGAAATAAACATTTGCTTACGATTAATATGTGCATCCCCGTCTAGCCCTTGCACTCCATTTTGGCCAGTTAGGGTCTTCTGAATTCGCTTGGGCGCTACATCTTTCCTTTCGAAGTAGTTATTATTATAAAGAAACTTAGCCGCCTCTTCTCCGCTCATACAAATAGCTTTTTGACCTAACAAGCGTGTTTGAAAAATATCTGTTTTATACCTTAGGCATCTGTTTTGAATAAAGCAATAACCTTCTAATAACATGGATAGACTATTATCAATAGTCACATCACAAGGAATCTTTTTATTAGCAAACATAATATTTAATACTCCTTATAATTTATACTTTTATTATGTGTGCTTTTACTTTCTCTTACTCCATATTCATACACTTGCTAGAAAGTTCTATTCAATATCACTATAAGTCGATAATTTATTCTCTATAGTTCCTATAGTAAATTTTGCAACTTAATAAACTTCTCTTTCGCCTTAATGCCCCTCATTGAGCAAAAATCATCCACTCTTTCTCAGAATTACATTATTGCTAACCACG
>JAAYPG010000006.1 GCA_012519905.1 Clostridiales bacterium
CATTAATAACTTAATAGTGTTAACATTTGACTTAGTAACTAGGTGCATAAGGGGTTGTCAACTCTTCCTAGAGTCCAAGTATTGGAGTATAAGCATAAATGATAGTTTATGTGTAAGCTTTAGAGGTAACGTGAGTTACTTCTAGAAGATGGAAACCATCAACCTAATATTGGATGTGTATCTATGTTATGAGGTAAAGGTAATGAACTCACGGTGCTAGCAATAGACGCCTTCAGTGAAGGAATAATCCTATAAGACTCAAGGGTGGAACCTTGGGAGGCTGTAGGAAAATCCAATAATAGCATTTGTCGTGAAACTGAGAAATCAGTGTATAACGTGAGTAGCAGGTAAGAGTAGCTCAAGACAGAATAATGAAATGAATAATAAAATAATGTATGCCATAGAGCATAAATTAAATTCTGAATGACGAGTGAAATTTGTAGGAGACAAATCCTACACGAGTGTATGAGCTGTTTGTTACGACGGCAGTTCTAGGGTAAGAAGCTTAGGGTAGCTCCCGAAGGCTCAGACTTATCTTCTCGGTGACTGAACATACCGCAGTAACGTATGAATAAGGCGAAGGTCTACTAAGATTAAATGTTAATACTATTAAGTTATTAATAATACAAAAGACATATAGGTTAAACATTATCATATATTATAAACAATGTAAAATATGGGTAGTGCAGATATATAGAAGGGGATATTAAAATTAAAGGAGAAAGATACATTATGAAAAAATATAATCAGTTTACAACTTCATCAAGTAGCATATCAAGTATGAGCAGTTCATGTTCATGCTACTTTGTGATGAAATTAAATACGTAAATAGATTATATTAATAACAATATGGAGTGTAATGATGCCAGGTATATTAAGTTATTAATGTACCTGGCATTTTTGTATGCAATTACACTTATAATAGTATACGCATTAACAATCATAAAAAAGTAGTATATAAAAATTAATTAGTGAAGGGAGTGCTGATTATGAGTGTTAGAGTATCAGATTATTTTAGAGATTTAGACTTGCTAATATTTACAGATGGCTGTGAGTCAAAGACAGTGGATGTAAATCAAGCGGTTAAAGCAATAGTGCATAAGAGGGTAAAGGCAGGTACTGTAAAATTCACAGAGAAAACAATGTATATAAAGGATACAAGCGGTAAAGAATTAAGAGTAAGATATGATATAAACAAATTAAATGCAAAAACAGCCGACATAATCAGGAAACAAATAGCGGAGGGAAAAGGAAAGACTAAAGGAAAGACTAAAGGCATACACGAAAAAGAGAGGATAAAATTAAGAAAACAGCTAGAAAAAGAAATGTCTGCGAGAGATATAGAGAGGCAACGTGAAAATGAGGCTAAAGAGCAAAGAAGAGCAGAGTTAGAGGCTAAAAGAAATAGAACAATTCATTTTATAAATACAGTTGGAAATCTGAAATACAGAGGTAGTGAGGAAGAGAACGAAAACAATGTGACACAGAGTGTATTAAAGGGTAGCGGTAAAATACAGGGAGAAGGCAGTATAAGATATAAAGGAGTAACATATAAAAATATAAATGAACTAGCTAAAAAGTATGGTAAAACTGGGGCAGTTGTTAGGAGAGCATTAGCAGAGGGTAGATCATTGGATGATGCCTTAGGATTATTAGGATCAAGCATCTACAAAGATAGTGAAGAGGCAAGTAAAATACTTAAGAGTTCAGCTAAACATATGGGAGCAGACATAGGATATAATGAAAGAACGGATAGAAAAAATATATATAACATAGAAGATAAAAGATATATTGATGATACAACACAAGAGTTGATAGAAAAAATAACTAGGGGCAGTAAGGAAGATAGGTGGTAGAATGGACAGTTCGAGTAGTAGATGCAACAGTGAATCAGCTAGAAGTGACTCAGAAATGATGTGTAAAATGCAACTAAATAGTAAACTAATATTAAGCAAGTGGTTAAATAACACTAG
>JAAYPG010000070.1 GCA_012519905.1 Clostridiales bacterium
TAGTTCTAATGAAAGAATTATCCTAAAAGGAGTGGATTAACATCAAGTTATTTATAGCATTAAACTTTTATAATGAGGTAAAAGCTCAAATTATTGATGTAATTAATAAGGTTAAGGCAAATTCAATTCAAGGTAATTTTGTTAATGAAGAGCATATACATCTTACAGTAGAATTTCTAGGAGAGATACAAAACAATAAATTAGATTTGATTAAAGAAATGATGGACGAACTTGAATCTGGTGCATTTACAATAAGGCTAAGTAAAATAGGATATTTTAAGAGACGTGAAGGAAATATCTACTGGTTAGGAATAGAAGATAATGATACTCTGTTTAAAATCAATAGTAAAATCCATCAAAGTTTAATAGATAAAGGCTTTGTGTTAGAAGACAGAGAATATAAACCTCATATAACTATAGGCAGAAAAGTTATATTGAAAGATAGCTTTAATACCAATGAATTAGACGATATAGTGGATAAAATAGAGATTGAGATAAATAATGTGGATTTAATGAAATCAGAATTCGTTAATGGAAAGTTGATATATTCTATATTATATTCAAAACTTTTAAATCATAAAAATTAAGGCATTTCGGAGGCAAGACAGATGTAATATTGCTTTTTACTGGGGGTAAAATATGCTCCCAGTTTCTTTTAATATGTGAGCCAACCTTCTTATAGACTGTAAAAAAGATAGGATATATAGCCCATAATATGCTATAATAGAAGAGTAGCTGTCGGTTAAGGTGATTACAATTGAGACATAAACTTTAATCAACATTTCTACAACAATAATTTTATACATAGCCTACCCTAAGCTTGAAGATAATACAGCTTTTGAGGAAGGGAAAGGAGAGGTTATATGGAATATCATGTGTCAATACAGGGAAATGATCAAGCAAAAGGAACAGTTGATCAACCCTTTCGTACAATTTCACGAGCTGCGGCTCTGGCATTGCCCGGTGATACTGTTATAGTTCATGCTGGTGTATACAGGGAATGGGTTAATCCTATGAATGGAGGAACTAAGGACCATAGAATAGTATATCGATCAGCAGGAGATGGGGAAGTAGTTATTACAGGGGCTGAACGAGTTACAAACTGGGTAGATGAAGGGGATAATGTTTGGAGTACAGAAGTATCCAATTCTATATTTTCTGTACGTAACCCCTTTGAAGTGGAGTTAAGTGGAGACTGGGTCTTTGATGGACCATTCCCAGTACATCTTGGAGATGTATATTTGGATGGCAAATCCTTATATGAATGCGAAAGTGTTGATAAAGTGCGAAAGCCAGAAGTTTGGGCCGAAGCTAAATATGCCAACGATTCATTATTAAAATGGTATGCTGAAGTTAGTCCTTCAACTACAAAAATCTGGGCTAATTTTGGAGGGAAAGATCCCCGTGCGGAAAATGTAGAAATAAGCGTTCGTCCTTATTGCTTCTGGCCTGAAAATCCAGGACTTAACTATATAACAGTAAGTGGCTTTACACTTCGTCAAGCATCTCCTCAGTGGGCTCCACCTACTGACTACCAGGAAGGTTTGATTGGACCTCACTGGAGTAAGGGATGGATTATTGAAAACAATATTATCTGTGAATCCAAAAACGTAGGTATTAGCTTAGGTACAGAAATAGGTACTGGTCATACAAAGTACTTTGGTAAGCATAATAAAGGCGGCACTCAACGTGAGCAAGAGGTTATTTTACGAGCCTTACGTTCTGGCTGGCATAAAGATAGAGTAGGAAGTCATATTGTTCGAGCTAATGTGATTCATGATTGTGAACAAGCAGGTATTGTGGGACATATGGGTGCAGCATTCAGCCATATTTACCAAAATACAATTTACAATATTCATCACAAAAGACTTAGGCATGGTGCCGAGGTAGCAGGCATTAAGCTACATGGATCCCTAGATACACAAATTTGTGAAAATAAAATCTATAGCAGTTACAGAGGAGTTTGGCTTGACTGGCAGGCACAGGGCACCCGTATCAGCAAGAATGTATTATTTGACAACCTTTCTGAGGACCTTTTTGTTGAGGTTTGTCATGGCCCTTATATGGTTGATCATAATATATTCTTATCACCGATGAATTTTAGAAATATGGCACAGGGTGGTGCCTTTGTCCATAACCTGTTTACTGGTAGATTTGTTGTACGTTCAGAGATTACTCGTATCACACCCTACCATTTCCCGCACGAGACAGCAATGGCGGGATATTCCAATATCACTGGAGGCGATGACAGGTATTACAACAATATCTTTTTAGGGGACGGCGATCATGCTAATAAGGAACCTGTTCCCATAACCTTCTTTGAGCATCTTCCACTGAAACCCAGGGAAATAGTTGGGGACGACGGGAAGACAGTGATGGATGGAGTTCCAGATGATTCTATCTGCTATCTGCATCCTGTAGGATTAGGGGGCTACAACAAGCATCCTAATATGAAGGATAAGCAATGGTGGGAATATACTAGAGAAGAAATAATTGCGCTAGGAGATGCAGCTAAAGATATATTTATTGGAAATGCAGTTCTCCCAGTGGCTATGGGTGGAAACATATACCTTAACGAAGCGGTTCCAAGCAGTCATGATCCAAATCCAAAGATTTATGATCAAATGGGTATTAAAGTGGATATTAATCTTGAGCAGAGCACAGTGCAAATTCAAGTAAATGAGCCTGATCTACTTCGTGGAGCATCTGAAACCCAGATCACCACTGACTTGCTTGGTAAGACTTATCACGCTGATATGAAATATGAGGAACCAGATAGTAGTCCTTATCGTTTTGACACTGATTTTTATGGAATCAAGAGACCTGATGCAGATGTCACGCCTGGTCCATTTGAATTATCTCAAAATGCTACCATTGAATTTAAGTTTTAGTTTTCTCTAGTAATATATACTGTCTAATACAAAATAAAAAAGCAGCTTGAATCTAAACCCTAGATTCAAGCTGTTTGCTTGTTTAGATATATAGATATTTGTCTTTAAAAATCACTGTATTTATTAATTTTATTTATTACCCGCTCAGCTTCTTTGCCCTCCAGAGGTGTTGGTTGATAATTGTTTCTATTTCCTACGGATGATATTGAGCATGGAATTATATCATACTCCTGTGATATAAGCTCTCTGTTCTTAAAGTTAAATCTTTGTATATAAATCATAGTATCCTTATCACTTGGATTCTTATTGCCACCAAAACAGAAGTTGCCAAGGCTATATACAATTTGCTTTCCCTTATATTCCTCAATACCCTGAAGAACGTGGGGGTGAGATCCAAGCACCAGGTCAGCCCCCTGGTCTATAGAGTAATAAGCCAATTCCTTTTGTGTTGAATTAGGCCAATAATCTCTTTCTATACCCCAATGGAACATTACTATAACCAAATCTGTGCCTTCGTTTCTAAGTTCTTCTATTGCTTGCTTTATTTCATCCTTTTGCTTATCTGTTATCTTCATGCAATAATAACCAAGAACACCGATTTTAACGTCTCTCACTTGCTTTATGTATTTGTGCTCATATCCAAAATAGCCTACCCCTGCATCATCTAGGGTTTCTAGAGTATCCATATAGCCTTTTTCAAGAAAATCAAGGGTATGATTATTGGCAATGCTTACAGCCTCAATATTTCCCTGCTTGAGAATCTCCACATAAGACGGATCAGCCTTGAATCTGAATTTTTTATCAGCCTTCTTTGTGGCAGTTGTAAGGGTTGTTTCAAGATTTACTATGGTCAAGTCATCCGCTTCAAATATATCCTTAACATTTTTAAAGAAATATCCAAAATCCCAATTCTGAAGCTCAAGTTCATGGTCAAAGGTTCTCTCCCAGCCGAAATTCTCATCCCTTCCTAGGGTTACATCACCGGCGGCACTTATGGTAATTGTATCATATATATCTTCAGGTATGACTTCTGCTTCATCAACTATATCACTTGTATCTATATCTCCATCAGTATTATTGGTATCGTCAGGTAAATCCTCTTGAATTAATTTTTCTTCTTCAAGCTTATCCTCTAGCTCTGACTTGTTTGTTTTAGTGTTATCATGGTCTATATCCTGAATTGAGCTTGTATTCTCGGTACTATAGCTCTCTTCCTCAATATCATTTTGTGCTGCTTTTAGTAGTGAAGTATTGGCCGTCTCCTTATCATGCCTAGAGTTCATATTGTTCTTAGCAAAGAAGACTATGGACAGAATAAGTAAGCTTACCAATGAAACAATCAAATATATTATCCTTTTATTATTCATTTCTTCTCCTTAGTAAAAAACATTATTAACCTTTATATATTATTTACTTTATTTTATCATAAGCAAATTAAGTATGGCAAATCAATTTACCTCTTTTTGATTTGTATCAATTCTTTTTCTGATTAGTTTTGATAAAATGTAGTTACAATTCAAAATAGAAGATTGAAAGAGAGGAAGATAATATGAAATCATACAATAAAGCTAAAGAAAGAAACCTAAAGACCTTGGAGCAATATGTTCCCATAGTAGATCGTGTTCACGGATCAAGTCATCCTGAGTTCCATGATGTTCGCAGACTATTTGAGGAAATCAACCTAAAAGTAAAAAAGACAGGAGCAGATACACCAGAATTAGATACTGAATTTAAGCAGCTAAGAGAAATCACAGATAATTATAGCGTACCGGATGATGTATGTGAGAGTTACGAGGCAGTATACAATATGCTTGCAGAATTGGATGAAGCCTATTACTCCTAGTCAGATTATAGAATGCAAAATTATTGACTGATATAGTTGAATTATATTTTAGCCA
>JAAYPG010000071.1 GCA_012519905.1 Clostridiales bacterium
TGCACTTGCTTTATTTCTACTTTTATTGCTTTCTTCTATATTTATCTATAGTTACTATGGTTTATTGGATTATTCAGACCCTATATTATTTGCTATCTATACAAAGATTTAAGAGTAGCGTATTGGAAAGTTCGGGTATTAAAGATATTTAGATGTAGTTTAACCATGCTTTAGGTACTGATATAATTGGTTATGGTATTTCATTTGCCGAAGTATTTGGTCAACGGTATTTTGTAAAAGATAGAGTTACTAGTGATATGAGGGGTTAATGGTCTAGCATTAATACAAAGGTTATTATATTATATATAGAGAGAAATCGCCCAAAGGCGTCAAGGAGGTTAAGATGAATCTTATATATAAAACTGTTGGTGAATTAAATCGCGGTATGTATATCTATTATCCCCAAGGACCCAACCGAAATGCATTTAAACGGTGTAGCATAACTGTTCTTAGAGAAGAAGATGATGAGTCTTCGGTACTTAAGCTGCTTTTTGAGATGGGATTGGCGAAATTAGCAGAGAGAGATCAGATTATTTTGTCCTTTCCTAATCCTGTTAACCGCCAATGGAAGGCTGATATTGATGGAGACGATGTTCGTGCCTTTAACATATTTCAGGATGCAATGGCTAAGCCTGATAATAGACCTATGGAGACCCGTCCAGATGGGTTTCCTACCTATGAATATATGATGAGTACCTGGCATCCCATGAATGATACTAAATATGTAATAGGTATAGGAAGCGGAGGAGATATGGCTTGTACTCTGGCCTCCTGTTATCCCGAGAATATAGCAGCAGTTTTATGTGTAAATGCTGACCTAAGCGAACAGGCCCTAAGTAAGGCTGTCTATGCACCAATGCCTATATGCTTAGTCAATTGCACAGATAAGGCACGGGATTATTTTATAGAGGCAAATTCTGCTGATATCGTTAATAAAAATGAGTATAGAGCCATTTATAAAAATAAAGAAAATCCTTTGCAATCTGTGGTTGTAGACACAGTCAATAAGGAACTGAGCTCTGATCTTATGGAGAAGGTATGGAATAAGATGTTCAGGAAGGTAAGACGCACAAATACCGGAGCTCATGGTGACTGTCAACCCAGAATGGATATTAGTGAAGCAGGTTTTGAAATATATATAGATGACGCTAGGCTAGATGAGCAGGAAAAAAAGCCACACACTTGGTTTACACACCTTCCTTCCTATGTTAAGAAGACCCAGGATAAAAAGGTACCACTTCTTATGTTTTTTCATGGTGGGTCCGACAATCCAGCTGAAGCGGCCGAGATGAGCAAGTTTCATGAGCTTGGGGAAAAGGAAGGTTTTATTACCGTATATCCTTGGGGAACCAACAAAACATCCTGGAATTGTGATATGGCAGAGGATGAAGAGGATGATGTAGGTTTTACGGTTTCATTAATCAATTACATGATAGAGAACTATCCCGTAGATAAAAGTAGAATATATTTATCTGGCTTTAGTAATGGTGCCGCCCATGCACAGGCTGTCGCCATGACCCATCCGGAGCTGATTGCTGCAATCTGTCATATTGATTCCAACTGGCCTGGAAAACGCTTGGGAGTGTCGGAATTTAACTATGAGGAACACAGGCCATTTCGTCTAGCTATAGAAAAGAAAAAGAGCTTTGATTACCGGATGCCGGTATGGTATACCTATGGCAATAGGGAACCTTCCTACCCGGTCTACCGAGGATGCTCTCAACAGCACCAATATGATTTCTGGAAGAAGTACAATAATATTGAGATACAATCGACTCCTGAGCTTGATAATCCCCACCCTTGCGGTTGTGGTGTTCCAGGCCAAAAGTACGAGCTATTAAAGCCATCGCTTCGTCATCCCCATCATGAATATGATGTACATAGATTTTACTCAATGGATGATAAGCCTATAAATCTATATAATTATGTATTAATGAGAGATAAGGGACATGATATTGCCGATATGGACCCTGCTCTTGGCTGGACTTATGTGAAGCAGTTTCGTCGTCTGCCTGATGGTAAGATTGAAATTATCGGGCTAGATTAAGAAGGATGAAGTAAATGAAAAATGGGCTGTTACAAAATCTCTATTAATAGATTTTGTAACAGCCCTATATTATGTTTATTAATCTCCAAAAGCCTGAGATAGATCAGCGATTATATCATCTATATGCTCTGTACCAATGGAGAGTCTTATGGTGCTTGGCTTTATGCCCTGTTCAAGCAGTTCATCCTCTGTCAGCTGTGAGTGTGTAGTTGTAGCTGGATGAATGACAAGCGATTTAACATCAGCAACATTTGCAAGTAAAGAAAAGATCTCTAGCCTATCGATAAATTCGTGAGCTTCCTTGGTACCACCTTTTATTTCAAAGGTAAAGATGGAGGCTCCCCCTCTTGGGAAATATTTCTCATACAAAGCGTTATGTGGATGGCTTGAAAGTGATGGGTGATTGACCTTAGCCACCTTTGGATGCTTTGTAAGAAAATCCACAACCTTAAGGGTGTTCTCAACATGTCGTTCAATTCGTAGAGAAAGTGTTTCTAATCCCTGCAAGAATAAGAAGGCGTGTAAGGGGGCCAGTGTTGCTCCAGTGTCACGAAGGAGAATTGCACGAATTCTTGTAACAAAGGCAGCAGGGCCAACAACTTTAGAAAAGCTGATTCCGTGATAGCTGGGGCTGGGCTCTGTAATTGAAGGGAATTTGCCACTAGCTTCCCAATCAAATTTACCACCATCTACTATGACGCCACCGATTGCAGTACCATGTCCACCGATAAACTTGGTGGCTGAATGGATAACGATATCTGCACCATGCTCAAGGGGTCGGACAAGGTAAGGGGTGGCAAAGGTAGAGTCAATTACTAGGGGTATTTTATGTGCATGGGCTATTTCAGCTATCTTTTCTATATCAATCAGTGTTGCATTAGGATTTCCTATGGTCTCAAAGAATATAGCCTTTGTATGGTCATTTATGGCCTTCTCAAAAGCACCCTCTTCATCAGCATCTACGAAAGTAGTTGTAATACCATATTGAGGAAGGGTGTGGGATAGTAAATTGTAGGTTCCACCATAAATTGTCTTTGCAGAAACAATATTATCCCCTGCATTAGCAAGGTTTAGAAAGGTATATGTAACAGCGGCTGCTCCAGAAGCCACGCCCAGTGCTGCTACGCCACCCTCAAGAGCTGCAATACGCTGCTCAAAGGCATCAACAGTGGAGTTAGTTAATCTGCTGTATATATTGCCTGCATCTGCAAGGCCAAATCTAGCTGCCGCGTGAGCAGAGTTTTTAAAGACATATGATGTTGTCTGATAGATAGGAACTGCTCTAGCATCTGAAGCAGGATCTGGATACTCCTGGCCTGCATGTAATTGAATCGTCTCAAATTTGTATTTGTCATAATTGTAACTCATAGTAAGCACCTCATTCTTTCTTAATATTATTTTATTAGTTTAGTTTTCTTAAAAATGATGTTTACTTACAGCGGCACATTCGTCCGTTCCTGAAATTATGCCTAAGCATCTTAATAATTATTGGGTTCACGTAAATGTACCTCCTTACAATTATTTTTATTACATTAAACATATTATTCCTATATGTTTAATATGACATATATTAATCAAAAGATTAGACTTTGTCAAGCCTAATTTAGAATAATTTACAAATTATTTCCTACTGTTATAAAAGTAAGTAAAATAATAAATAATTTATTCTTTGTTTATATATTATCCATAGCTTTGTGCTATACTTGATAACAAGTAATTTTCGAATTGAATAATGGGAGGAATATGGTATATATGAGTTCGTTCGTCATATTTGAAAATGTAAATAAGAAATATAAAACAGGTGATGTAGATCTTTATGCATTACGGAATGCAACCTTTGAAATTGAGAAGGGTGAAGTCTGTGTCATCTTAGGGCAATCAGGTGCCGGAAAGACAACACTATTAAATATTCTTGGAGGAATGGATACACTGACCTCTGGCAAGGTGACCTTAGGTGATAAGGTGATTTCCTCATTAAGTAAAAGGGAATTAACCAGATTTCGCAGGGAGGACATAGGGTTTGTATTTCAATTTTACAATCTGATTCCTAATCTTACAGCTCTTGAAAATGTAGAGATTGTTACGCAGATGATAGAAAATCCCTTAGCTGCTGATCAGGTGCTTACCAGTGTGGGCTTGGGGGATAGGCTTAATAATTTCCCTGCTCAGCTATCAGGAGGAGAGCAGCAAAGGGTTGCTATTGCCAGGGCTTTGGCAAAGAGCCCCAAGATACTTCTATGTGATGAGCCAACGGGAGCCTTGGACTATGAGACTGGAAGGCAGATTCTTAAGCTTTTACAGGAACAAAGCCGTAAAAATGGAATACTTGTTGTTATTGTCACCCATAACTCAGCACTAACCGACATGGCTGATAGAGTAATTAGAATGAGGAGCGGTGCCATAGTCTCTGTGGAGAAAAACAACAATCCATTACCTGTAGAGGAGATTGAGTGGTAATGAAACTAAATTCGGCATGGAACAAAAATAATGCTCGTGAAATAAAGCACACATGGGAGCGATATATTGCTATTATGGCAATTATTATCCTTGGCGTGGGCTTTTATTCGGGACTTAAGATTACTAAGCCAGCGATGGTTAATAATCTAGATAATTATATAGATGAACATAAAATGTATGACTACCGCCTTATCTCTACTCTCGGCCTATATGAGGAGGATGTAGAATATTTTAATGAACAGGAGAGTATCACAGCAGAAGGTATGATAACTATGGATTTTATAGCATCCATAGACAGTGATAAAGAGCAAGATAACAAACAGGTGGTGCTAAAAGCCTATTCCATTACAGATAATATCAACAAGCTAAACATTGTTAATGGTAGAATGCCAGAGGTTGAGGATGAGGTTGTACTGGATGCGTCATATTTTACAGAGGATATAATCGGGGCCAAGGTTAAGATCGCCTCCCTTAATGATGATGATACTAAGGAGGCCTTTAAATACGATGAATATACCGTGGTAGGAATTGTAGATTCTGTTTCATATATCAATTATGACAGGGGGACCACTAGCCTTGATAATGGCTCTATATTCGCCTTTATATATTTACCAGAGGATGGATTTACAGTAGATTATTACAGTGAAATTATGCTTCATATGGATAGTGAAAGTAAGCTATACAGTCAAGAATATGATGATATGATTTCTGAAAATGAAGAAGTAATTAAAAGGTTATTGGAGGAAAGGGCAAGTATTCGCTATCAGGATATTGTGGATGAGGCTAATGAGGAGTTGGCTAAGGCGGAGAAAGAATATGATGAGGGCTATAAGGAGTATCTAAGCGAAAAGGCCAATGCTGAGGCTGAGCTAGATGATGCATGGCTTAAGCTAGAGGATGCCAGGCAGGAAATCCTTAATAATGAAGAAAAGCTTAGGGACGGAGAAATTGAGTTGGCTAAGGCTGAGGAGGAACTGAGAGAGGGCCTAAAAGATTATGAGGATGGCCTAAAAGAATATGAGGACGAGAAGGCCAAAACTTATGATTTACTTAAGGCTAATCAAGAGGAGTTGGATAAAAACCGGCAAACCGTAGTCCTTGCCATGTCACAGATTGAAGATAGCGGTGTAATTACTCAGTATCAGCAGTTAAGAGAAAGTATTCCTGTACTGGAGAATGCTCTATCAACCATGACTGATGTAAGCTCAGAGGAATACCTAGAAATTAGAATTCAACTTGAACAGGCAAAAGGAGCCATTTCAGAGATTGAGGCCACAGGAGTTATAAGTCAATATGCTACTTTTAGGGAGTCCTTAGTTGAGATAGATTTGGGGCAGGAAGAGCTGAAAAAGGGTAAGATGGTAGCGGATGCTGAATTTGCAGAAGCAGAGACCAAGCTTAAGGAGGCCAAAGGTAAACTGGATTCAGGTTTTGAAGCGATAGAGAAGAAAAAACAAGAGATTCAGGATGGCTGGCAAGCCCTTGAGGATGGAAGAAAAGAATATGAAAAGGGTCTTGAGGAATATAAGGACGGAAGAAAGGAAGCTGATGAAGGCTTTGCTGAAGCAGAAAAGGAGCTTGCAGAGGGAAGAGAGAAAATAGATGAGGCTAGAAATGAAATTCAGGATATTCCCGAACCCAAGGTGTTTGTACTGAATAGAAATCACAATTTGGGGTATGTGAATTTTGATAATGATTCATCTATAGTTGAAGGTGTGGCAGAAGTTCTCCCCATATTTTTCTTTCTAGTAGCTGCTCTTGTATGTTCTACCACCATGACTAGAATGGTGGATGAACAACGCACTCAGATAGGAACACTGAAGGCCCTTGGATATAGTAATGGTGCGATAGCCAGAAAATATATCTTTTATTCAGCTAGCGCAGCTATTATGGGCTGTATAATTGGATTTTTATTGGGAACAAAATTCTTCCCTATGGCAATATGGAAGGCCTATAGTATGTTATATGATTTTTCTCCGATTGAATATATTTTTGATGCAAAGCTGGTACTTATATCCTTTATTGTATCTATTCTATGTTCAGCCGGTGTTACCTATATATCATGTAAAAGTGAGCTATTACAGATGCCAGCATCCCTAATACGTCCAAAAGCACCTAAGGCTGGAAAAAGAGTACTATTGGAGCGGCTTCCTATTATATGGAGGCGGGTGAGCTTTCTTCATAAGGTATCCATTCGTAATATTCTACGTTATAAAAGAAGATTTTTTATGACAATAACCGGTATCGCTGGATGTACTGCCCTTATTGTGGCGGCTTTAGGGATTAGAGATTCTATTAAAAATGTAGCCAATGATCAGTTTGACTCTATAATGATATATGATTTTGTTGTCACTTTTTCTGAAGACCAGAGTGAGGAGGATATAAAGAACTTTAAGGCCTCTTATGGAGAGGAACTGACTGAAAGTGTATTTGTATCCTACAACGAAGTCGAATTAGAGTTTAATGGCCATTTAAATAAAACTGCTGTAGTCGCAACTGACGATCCCGATATCACAAAGGTAGTAGGCCTGCATTTTAATGGAGAGGAAGTACCCTATCCGGCCTATGGTTCAGCTGTACTAAACTACAGGCTTGCCGACGAGATGGGACTGGATGTTGGTGACAGGGTTAATATCCGAATAAACTCTACAGAAACGGCCGATGTGGAAGTTGCCGGGATATTCGATAATTATATTAATAATTATATGTTTATAACGGGTAGAACCTATGAGGATTTATATGGAGAAGAGCCTTTATACAAGGATGCTTATGTGATTACGGATAAGGAAGATAAGTATGCTGTATCCGCTCTAATTAGTAAGGAAGATTCTGTTACCACAATCAGTATAGTGAACGACATACGGGTTATGGTGAACAATATGATGAAGAGCCTAGATTCTATTATCTGGTTGGTTATCGCCTGTGCAGGTGCTCTGGGTTTTGTAGTTATATATAATCTAAACAATATTAACATAACTGAACGGGCTAGAGAAATTGCAACCCTTAAAGTCTTAGGCTTTTACCAGGATGAGACAGGAGCTTATGTCTTTAGAGAAACATTTTCCCTGACTTTAATTGGTGGAATCCTTGGTCTGGTTATGGGTAAGTTCCTTCATATGTTTATAATGAATCAGATTAAGGTGGAGATGGTATCCTTTAAGCAACAGATATTTGGGGTAAGCTATCTTATCTCATTATTGGCCACCTTTATCGTTACTTTCTTAGTTAACTGGATACTCAGAAAGAAGATAGATAAGATTAATATGGCTGAATCCTTGAAGTCTGTTGAATAGTAGTATTTATATATAAAAGGTTTGTTTCATAGCAAAAAGAGGCTGTCGCATAAGTAATTAAGGGAGTGTTTATATATTCCATCACACACTGATTAGTAGTACAGTTTGTATGATTTGTAAATCTTAATCGGACTAAAGTCTGCTTTCGATAATACAAATCATAGCAAACAGTTCTCCTAAATGTGCGTGATTGGAACATGTACACCCCCCTCTTACATTGCGACAGCCTTATTTTTGTAATGTAAAGTTTGTCCTATTATAATAAAGTGCTTCGTTAGGGATTGGTTTATTCCTGTAAGGATTGATATATTATATCTGCCAGTTCATCTAGCTCATGTTCTCTATCCTCTCTTAAAGAGGAATTAATATCAATCGGCGTTCCTATTATATCCATATTCTTCATATTGCTTACTAACTCTGTCATCTGCTTAAGAGCAGCTGAGGCCCAGGTATGATTTCCAATTAAGGATACCTTGCGGTTATTTATATTTAGTACCGAAAGCTCTCTAATAAGTGCATCCATGGGGAAGTATAACTGCATATTATAGGTTGGTGATGCAAATACAACATTACTGTATTTGAATATATCTGAAATAATATAGGATGGGTGGGTCTTTGACACATCATAAACCCTCATATCCTTTACTCCTCTTTGGGCTAATTTAGAGGCTAGGGCATTAACGGCATTTTCAGTATTGCCATACATGGAGGCATAGGCTAATACAACACCCTTCTTCTCGGGAAGGTATTTGCTCCATTTGTCATATTTATCAAGAATAAATGATATCATATCGCCGCGCCAGATATGACCATGGAGAGAGCATATCATATTAATATCTAGACCTTCCAGCTTCTTAAATAAAGCCTGTACCTGGTTACCGAATCTTCCTACAATATTGGTATAATAGCGTCTGGCCTCATCCAGATAATAGCTGTCATATTCCAATTCATCTGCAAATATATTTCCGGATAATGCTCCGAAAGCACCAAAGGCATCTGCTGAGAATAGTATGCCCTTAGAGGTCTCATAGGTAACCATTACTTCAGGCCAGTGGACCATCGGTGCCATGTAAAAACGGAGGGTGTGTTCACCCAAGGATATTTCATGTCCTTCCTTGACCTCAAGAAAATTTTCGGACATATCCATACTGTAATATTGATTAAAGAACTGGAAAGTCTTTGCGTTTCCTATTACATTTACTCCAGGGTAGCGTCGTAGTATTTCTTCAATATTCGCACAATGATCTGGCTCCATATGGTTTATCACTAGATAATCCAAGTCTCTGCCCTTTAGGACCTGTGTTATGTTTTCCAAATATTCTGCACTAATAGCAGAATCTACAGTATCTAGTAGAGCTGTTTTCTCGTCCATAATAAGGTATGAATTATAAGAAACCCCATTCGTAAGGGGAAACATATTCTCAAACCGTTCAATTCGTCTATCGTTTCCTCCAACCCAATAAATATTAGGTGAAATTTCATATGTGTTATTCATTTTCTAAAAACCTCCTCAATAATAATAAAATTTATTCAGCTAATAACGGAGGTTTTACCTCCTCAATAATAATAAAATTTATTCAGCTAATAACGGAGGTTTTACCTCCTCAACATCTTAATATTTTTTAAATAGAGAATGATTACTATTATTAATATAAACTATTTTTGCAAATTTATCAAGAGACTTATTATAAAAACCTTAGTTTAGTATTTCCTTACGAAATTTTGCTGGGGTCATATGATTTTTTTCCACAA
>JAAYPG010000072.1 GCA_012519905.1 Clostridiales bacterium
CAAGATTATAAATAATTAAGTATATAATTGCTGCTAGACTAATTAAAAAGAAGGATAGCAATACCCTTCTATATATCTTCTTTCTCCTCATACTTAACCTCATTTCTACACTAACTTTCCTAATCAATAAAAAAAGGATATACATAGTATTGTATATCCTTCTAATTGATATTCGTTTTTTTATACTTTAGATTTTGTATTTTTTAGTAGTGGTCGCCAACTCCTTCATTTCCTTTGCATTTTCGATTACTCTTTCTGTAATGGCAGCGCCACCAATAATTCTAGCCAGCTCATCAATAATTTCATTATCATTTAAGGCTTTTATATGTGTCTCTGTGGTCTTACCGTCTGTCTGCTTTTCTATAATAAAATGCTCATCAGCCATTGCAGCAATCTGTGCTAGGTGGGTAATACATATAATCTGATGATGCCTTGCAATTTCTGATAATTGCTCTGATACCTTCTGCGCAGTCCTTCCACTGATTCCTGTATCAATTTCATCAAAAATAAGTGTTTCAATATCATCATTCTCGGCCAATACTGATTTTATACCCAGCATAATTCTGGAGAGTTCTCCTCCAGATGCTACTTTTGATAAAGATTTCAATTCTTCACCAGGATTGGTGGAAATAATAAACTCCGCATCATCATAACCATTTGAAGAATATGTATTGCTTTTATTAAATATCATATCAAATTTGACATCAAGAAAATTCAAGGCAACTAAGGCTTCTTTTATTTTTCCAGTTAACTCTTTCGCTTTAGCCTTTCTTATATCTGATAATCTTGCGGATAATTCATTAAGTTTTGACTCCTCATCCTTTAGAGACTTACTTAATTTATCCATATAGGCATCATAATCTCTATACCTTTCAAGCTTCATCTCACACTCTGCTAAATAGCTTTGTATATCTTCGATCTGGTTACCGTATTTCTGTTTAATATGATTTATCAGATCGAGCCTCCTAGTTACCTCATCTAGCTCCTCTTCATAATTATCCATAGTTGATAAATATAGGGATAAATCTCTATTAAAATTATTAAGAAGCCCCTCTATATCAGTTGCCTGTGATAGTAGATTGGCCAGCTCCTTATCATAATCAGCCAGCTTAGCAAGTTGACGAACAGCTCTCCCTATACCGTCACCGGCTTCATTGGAATCATAGCCTGTTAAGCTGTATACTGTCTGTAGGCCTTCAGATATAGTACGGGCGTTTGCGTATTTTTTATATAGTTCTGACAGCTCTTCATCCTCTCCAGCAACTAGGGCTGCACTTTTAATCTCATTTATCTCATATTCCAGAAAAGAGATCTCACGAAGTCTTTTCTCCTCATCCACCCCAGCCTTGTCGAACTCACTCTTTATAGCAATATAGGTCTTATAGGATTCAGAAAGCTCTTGTTTGAGCTCTCCTATTTCATCTCTGGCAAAACGATCTACAATCTCCAGATGCTTTGATTTACGAAGTAATGACTGATGCTCATGCTGGCCATGAATATCAATCAATAGCTCAGCTATGGAAGCAACAATACTTTGGGTAACACTTTCACCGTTCAATTTATATATACTTCTATTAGGCATTATTTTTCTTGAAATAATAATCTGATTATCTTCCATGGGAATATCAAGATTACTCATAGCCTCATGGACTTTCTGATCCTTACTCTCAAAGACCAACTCTACAAGCGCATAATCGGCTCCAGTTCGGAGAATTCCCTTAGAAATCCTCGCCCCTAAGGCACAATTAATTGAATCTATGATGATGGATTTGCCCGCACCTGTCTCTCCGGTCATTATATTCAGATGATCTTTGAAGTATATTTCCACTTCATTAATAATGGCAAAATTCTTTACATGAAGACTTATAAGCAAATCGCAACCTCCCTATTATAATACCCAATAATTCTTAAACATATGTTCTGAATGCATTTTATCATATTTAGGGTCATTTATCAATTAACTCTTGATGGGGAAAATGTTTTTTGTATATTTCAACAAGAAATTCCCTGTTTTCTGCAAAATGTCACAAAACAGTTATGGGGAAGCTAAATATTTCAATTACATAAAAGGCTGATAAAAACACTAGCCGGGGCACACTGGTATGAACCTCACACACCGGTACAAGTACACGGCCCCCTTATATGTTTGTCTAGTCATCGGACATAAATGTCCGCTGTGTAGACATACATATCAGGACGCCGTGTTCTTCTAACGGTGCATTATGGTTATACCAGTATGCCCCATATATGTTTTTATCAGCCTTTTCAATAATTCACGTTGATACTAATTATAATGGCTAATTCATATTACTACTTAATTTTTGTTACTGTCAACTTACAGGTTAACTTCCTTCCGTTTACTGTGGCAGTTATAGTTGTGGTACCCCTTGCTTTTGTTATAACCATACCATTTCTAACCTCTGCTATTTCGGGGTTTGCTACATCCCAGGTTACTCTTGATGTGGCACCTTCTACCTGTAAGGTATATCTACTATACTGCTCTAATTCTAGCTTAGTGACATTAAGACCTATTACAGTAACCTCAGTTGTGGCGGTCTTACCAGAGTCTGTCATAGCGGTAATATAAGCTGTTCCAGTGGCATTTGCCTTGATACGTCCGCTACTTTTATTTACGCTGGCAACTGCGTTATTGTCTGAGCTCCAGGTTATTCCATCTGTTGAACCTACAGGGTTTAACACTGGTCTGATTTCTCTTTGCTCTCCCTGTATCATGACTAACTTCTTATCAGATAATATTACAGATGTTGCAGGCACTCTCTTATATACTGTAACATGACATGCTGCAACCTTCTCACTAGAATCCTGGGCTACAGCATAGACCATAACTGAACCTTCCTTAAGTGCTGTTATATGTCCATCTTCATCTATAATTAGTACATCATTTACCTCTACCTCAGGATTATCCACTGAAGTAACTACCCATATTGGCTTTTTGTATGTAGCATTGTTTGGAGTTACCTTGGCATTTAACTTTTTGGATTCTCCAACCAACATAGTAAGTGAGCTTTTATCCAGGGTAATTCTTGTTACCAGCCTAACTACCTCAACCTCACTGCTTGCTTCCGCACCACTACCATCCAAGGCATATGCAGTGATAGTTGCAAATCCTAATTTGTGTCCTGTAACCTTACCATTCTTATTGACTGATGCTACATCAGAATTACTGGATACCCATCTGAATTTCTGATCAGTAGCGGTTTCATTCTCAATATTTACTGAAAGAGTAAATGATTTACCCACTCCCACCCTATATGCTATAGGGTCCAGTTCCATAGAGCTTATTCGCTCTCTGACTGTTACAACACAGTTGGCAGTTATCCCACCATCCTTTGTCGTGGCTGTAATAATAGCCATTCCAGCTCCAACACCGACTACTTCACCTGTAGCTGATACAGTAGCAACTTTATCATTAGAACTCTTCCATTCAACCCCTAGATTCGATGCAGCACTAGGAGATACTGATGCCTTAAGCTCGAATTTATCTCTTAGATAAATTGTCTTCTCCGAGAAATTCAGAAGAAGTCCGCTGACCGGTTCCTTGACTGTCACCTTGATATATGACATACCTCCGGCTTCAGTCCTAGCTATAATAAATGCCACCCCGGGTCCCTTGGCTGTTACTCTTCCCGCATCATCAACTACAACTATTCTTGTATCACTTGCTTCCCAAAACAGCTCTGAATCAGTAGCATTAGCAGGTATTAATGTATATTTTAGCTCATGAACCTGTCCAGTCATTAGTTCAAGTTCAGTTTTATCAAATTTCAGACCCTCAGCAATTTGCCTTACTGTTATAGTGCTGTATGCAGTATGACCTCCATCTAAAGACTTTAACATTATAACTGTAGAACCTACTTGCCTTGCTGTTACTCTTCCTGCAGCATCTACAGAGGCTACATTTGGTTTGGTGGAAGTCCAAGTAACTGCAGATTTAGTAGCATTAATAGGCAATACAGAGTAAGTAAGTCTCTTTGTTTGTCCCACATACATAGTAACCTCTTTCTCATCTAAGGCTACAGTGGATACAGGTACCTCTATAGTTATATTACATAAGGCCATTACCTCAGGATTATCTTTTGACCTAGCTATTATGGTCACTTCACCGGGTTTAACCAGCGATACAAGACCATTATCATTAACTCTGGCCACTTGTGGATTTGATGATGTCCATTCAACTTCCTTATTTAATGCATTTTCAGGATAGACTATGGCCCTGAGCTGTATGCTCTTTGCATCTATATTAATATTAACATTTGTATCTGATAAAGCTATGCGGGTAACGGGCTGTCTAACAGTGACGTGAGTATAGCCCACTACAATGTTGTCCTCATTTATTGCAGATATAACTGCATTTCCTCCTGCCACACCTTGCACTGTTAAGGTTAGAGGATTTGCCTCTATAATTTGAACAACCTTTTCATTTGATGTCTTCCAGTTTAGCTTTATACCATTTAACTTTGGTGTTATCTTTGCATGAAGCGTTTGATATTCTCCAATTGCTAGATTAAGAACAGGCGGATCCACACTAATACTTGTAACCGACTGCTGTACAGTAATTTCACAAGTGGCTGTCTTAATGACTCCTTTTGTGTTTATTTGTGCAGTGATTTTTGCAACACCTGGGCGCAGGGCGGTTACCAACCCATTTTCTACCTTTGCTATATTTGGAGCATCACTACTCCATGTAACCTCTGCTGAGGGATCAGTCAAATTAGCATACAATTGTAATGTTCCTGATGTATAAAGGCTTGCTTCTGTAGCGCTTAAGGAAATTCCATCTACTACTGTTACTTTAATGTATTTATCACCTACAAAAACAGAATCATTATCATAAAGCTTCGATGAAGTCTTATATTCAAGATGTAAAGTTGTCGTTCCACTTTTCCTAGCAGTTATAACACCGGAGGTAGGATTTACTCGAGCAATATTAGCACCGCCATGCTCTAGCTCTACATGCTTTACATTAAAAATACCAAAGCTAGGAATATTCGAATTATCCGTAATGCTATATGTATCCCCAACATTCATTATAATATCTTCATCACCAAGATAGATAGGTACGATTATCTTCATATAAGCATAGGGTGCATTGGTATTGTAATTATATTTGTCATTAGCATATGCAAATATCTCATATGTACCAGCCTTTACACTACTAAAAGTAACACTTCCACTATTTTCACTAATTGCATAAGACATCTTTTGATTAGTGGGCTTTTTGCCTGTACTTGAATCAATAATCTCCCATTTCAAATTAGTTGCATAAGAAGCATTTGATTCCAGTACAAAATTACTGGGCACGCCATTCACTGGGACAAAGTTCTTATTATCATTTCCTGACTCGACTGTGACATGATTATTGTTTACATCGTCAAAGGTCAAACTGAATTTTGGAGCAACAACAACCATCATGGATATAGATAAAGATCTATCCTGTGATGACATAGTATTAGTAGTTACGGTTATTTTACTACTACCGCTTCCAACTGCCTTAACTTTACCCTTATCATCAACTGTTACTACACTTTCATTATCGCTCTCCCAGGTAACTGCAGATGCTGAGATAGCAGCTCCTGTTACAGTCTCTATTTCATCCTCAGGAATATAGTTGACATACTTTAGATAAATTTGTTTTTCTGCACTATTTATATCATTTATGACTAAAATTCTTTCCTTGGTGGTGGTCGCTGTAGTCATACCCGTCTTCTGGTAATCAAATTCAAGATTAACCTTGACTAAGCAGCTTAGGGAGTAAGTATTATTCCCTTGCTTAACAACTGCGGTAATTGTTGAATAGCCAGGACCTTTTCTAACCAACTTAGTAAAAGCAGTTCCATAGGAAGTAGGTTCAACCGTAACGACACCTGGTTCTGATGATATCCACTGTACTTGAGGCTCAGTTTCCCATTCTCCTGCTGTAATATTCAAGAGGACATTTTCACTTTTCATCTCATATTCGGTACCAGCCTTCTTTTGCTGACCATTAAATACAAAATAATATTCATCTGGTCTTATAATCTCAGATGCCAGAACACCAGTATTGGATAATAAATATATTGAAGTTGTTAATAGCATACATATTACTAAGAATAAACCTGTTCTCTTTGCACTTCTCATCTGTACCCTCCTATAAGCCACTTATCACGTATTTCTTAATATCTTAATATCTAGATTTCAAAATCATCACAATAACCAATATAATAAATATATCGGCTAAAAAATGACTTTTGCTTAGAATATTTAAATATATTTTAAATGTAAAATTTGGCACTTATGTGTCATAATTTTATATGGATGATATGGCCCTGTATTTCTCCTTATAGAATCGATATACAAAGCAAGCCGTACGACATAGCCAATCAATAGTCATCGCTATCCAAACACCAAACACTCCCACCTCAAAAACAATGGCCAGAATATAGCTAAAGCCAATTCTCCATACCCACATAGATATCATAGATACCCACATGGTATATTTAACATCACCGGCTGCTCGTAACGCGTTAGGAAGAGCAAATGAAGGTGGCCAGAATATAGTTGCAAGAATGCAATGATAGATCATCAGTGTAGATGCTAGATCTGCTGTCAGATCACTCACCTGATATATCTTTAAAATATATGGTATTAAAAATATGATCACAATATTAATACCAGCCATGATAATATGGGTTGCTTTCATAAGCCTTACTGTATATTTCTTAACACCTTCATAGTCACCTGCGCCCACAGACTGACCAACCACAGTTATTAAAGCTAATCCGATAGCAGAGCCCGGTAGCACACCAAAGCCCCCTATATTCGATGCAATTGCATTTGCTGTAATGGAAGCAGTACCTAGGCCTGCTATGATACCCTGAACAGCTATCTTACCTATCTGAAAAACGCTATTTTCCATTCCATTGGGGATGCCAATTCTCAGAATTCGTTTTATCAGAACCATATCAGGCTTAATCTTTAATAAATTACCAATATGAATGGGAAGTTCCTTATTCCTAATCAATATAAGTATCATCAGTGAAGAAAATATTCTAGATACCAAGGTTGCTATTGCAGCACCGGCTACACCCATATTAAAGCCAAATATAAGTATCGCATTTCCGATTACATTAATCAGATTCGCTACAACTGATATCTTCATGGATATCTTAGAGTTGCCCATTGAACGAAAAAGGGCCGCACATGCATTATAGATGGCCAAAAAAGGATAGGATAAAGCAGAATAAAAGAAGTATATTCTGGCATTGCTCATAACATCTGGCTCTACCCCACCAAACAAGATATTCAAAATTAGATTACGCCCTAATAAAGCTATAATCATAACAATAACAGACAGGGCAAGGTTTGAAATAAGTAGTTGCTCTCCTGAAAGAGATGCCCCCTTCTCATTTTTCTGTCCTAATAACTGTGAGGATACTACAGCCCCGCCAGTTGCCATGGCTGAAAAAAGCCCTATTAAAAGGATATTAATACTATCCACTATAGATACACCCGATACCGCTGTTTCTCCGACTCTGGCGACCATAATACCGTCAGCCATACCAACGGCGACGATAAGTATCTGTTCAATTATTAAGGGTATTATAAGCCTAATCAAATTTTTCTTAGTAAACATGCAAACGCTCCTATGTGGTTCTTCAATATTTTTTATGTTAAATATATTAGAGGGCTACCACCCTATATAGTGTGGCCGCCCCCTTTATTAATTCTTCTTTGTACCTACGGTTACATGAGCAGGTTCCGCCTTATAGCTACTTTTATTAACCAGCTCTCTGCTTATTTCTACTCCATTTTCATAAATCACCTTATAAAGCTCTGCTGTATACCCACGTTTGGCACTTTGAGTAACTTTTCTATATGATGTGGGCCTTGATGGGTCCTTAGTAATCTTCTCAGTAGATGGAGGTGCAATTTCCTGTATAACCTTGTTCTCAAACTTGATTGTTCTATTATCATCTCTGGTTTCATGCCCCCAGATTCGGAATGTGATTTTTCTGTCATTACTAAATGCTTCAATTAAAATAGGCATATCAGTATTATTCCTAAATCTAAAATTCTTCGACCCTTCGGCAATAGCAGCATCAAAAGCCAAATCCACATAGGATACTGTCATAGAGTGGGCTGACCTTTCAACAATCTCCAGTTCTGAGTATAAGACTGCATTGTATAAGGTAGTAGTTACTTGACAGGCACCACCACCGATAGACTGTTCTATCCTACCCGCATTATATGATCCTGCTACATAATAGCCGTTATCCATTGAAAATGGAAGCAAATAGGTATAGCTTGAAAATTCTTCTCCAGGATATATTAAAGCGTTGTTTATGAGTCTAGCACCATTTGCCAAGTTTGCAGCCCTATCCGCACTGGAGCTCTTATATTCTGTAGTGTATTCCCCTAAGATAGATGTGCTCTTTTTTAGAGATTCTTTAGTAAACTGAGGCTCTACATCAACCATAGTGGCATGTACTACAAAATCCAGCCTATTCCAATCATCCAGCTTATCCTTAATAATTGCATATGTAGGCTCTACCTCCATTCTACTACCCAGTACATGGTCAGTAAAATGAAATTCACCATCCTTCCTACTAAAGGAGGCATTTTTAGGTGATACCTTATACCTTTCAGCACATTCTTCAATAATCTGTCTAAGCTTTTCCTCATCATATGAGTATGTAAGAGGATACACCTTTTTGCCATGTTCTATATCTTTATTGTCCTTATATCTCTTTATAAGATTACCTGATTTTCCAAGACCTATGGCATATTTAATATGATTATTTGCCTCATATGTAAAACCAAGCTCACCCATGGTGATAACTCTTGTATTATCACCTATTATAAGTGCAAAACTCTTACTACGAAGTCCTTCTATATGTTTTTTTAAGGCAGCCTGCGCTTCCCTAACCGTCATACCGCTGATATCAACGGTATCAATAAATACTCCATTAACTATAGTATCTTCTTCCTGGTTAGCGGCATATGCTGTATGGGTATTCCATATAAGGACTAGAGCAAATGCCATTAAAAACATCGAAAATATATATCTATAAAACCTCTTCATATAATCACCTCTCAAAAAAAGCAGCATGTATCAGTAATAAAAATTATGTATTACTATTTTATCATATGTTGACCATTTATCAAGCTACTTTAGTGAATAGAAATTAGGATTCTGTTCTAAGCTTCCACCATCTTAAGGCCCACAGGCCGGTAGCCACTAAACGAAGCACAAATATTATTGCAAATACAAGCTGCAAGGCCTTAAGATTTGCCCCCAGCATTCTATACATAGATACACCTACTAATGGCATCACACCGTTAGAAAGCATAACCAATGTTGTGTAAATAGATATATTAAGTGTCTTGTTCTTCTCAGGAATAACTTGAAGTAGACACTGTAAGATATTTAATGTAGTGGTAGCAAGTGTTATATGAAATAGGGTATTCATAATCAAAAATATAATCTTTGCATTTGCTGTATTTAAACTTGTAGCAATAATCATTCCTATAGGACAAAAAGCCAAACCAAGACTTCCAAATATAATAGCAAACCTAACTCCATGCTTGGAATTAATCTTACTCCATATCCCCATAGTCAAGAACTGAACAATAGCCCCTCCAATATTCACATAGCTTAACCAAGCCTCATCCATCCCCAAGTATTGTGTCTGACCAATAAAATATAAGGTCCAATCAATATGCCAGGTCATATAGAAAAAAATAGCTACACCTATAAATCCTAAAAATCTGCGGTTATGTATAAGGTCAACAAAGGCCTTTTTTAATTCAGATAAACTAAATCTACTATTCTGTTCTACAGTCTTACTGGGTATCCTCCTCAAAACTATAATTTGAACTATAAGTAAAAAAGCTGCAACCCACAAAAACATCTGATGTAAACGTATCTTTTCAGCATTTGAGGATGCTGACGATAGTAAAGCACCACCTGTTAAGGTTATTGTTATGCCCATGAGAAAGGATAGACTAGACCGAACTGCTAGAACACTATTTCTACCATTAGGATGAACTACATCCGAGAAATAAGCTTGCCAGGATATATTATATAAGGTCATCGGTGCTGATGATATAGCCAACAAAGCCAAAAAAGCTCCCAGGCTATAAGATCCCAAGACCGGAACAAATCCTATCAAGACATAAACACAAGCGACCGCTAATAAAGCGGAAGTAACCATATCTCTCTTACTCTTTAGGCTGTCAGTAAGTATGCCACCTGGAATCAAAACAGCCATACCTACCAGCTGAGGAAGCATAGTTGCAAGCCCCAACTCATAATCTCCTGCCCCAAGCCTAGTGGCATATAGATTGTTATGGCTACCTACTAGATTATTAATAAGGGTTATAAGTATTCCCTCATATGTAAAAAGCCTCATCACTCGGTATCTAGGATTAGATACAGACCCAATTACATGGGGGAGCTTTACATAAAATAAATGTTTTAATGTTTTTTTCATAATAATTTTCCTTTTTCTGTACCGGTTACACAATTGCTGACGAAAGGAAGTATATCATCAGTTCAAAGGTTAATCAATACTAAACATTTCACAAATTGCAAGCTGCTAACACAAAAGTCACCATACACGAATTATGGCATATTTTGTAGTATGAGCAAAGTGAATCAAAATAATGGAGGTATAAGATGAGACTATTAAGATTTTTAATAATAATCGCAATCATCGTGGTTGTCTCTATCCTTTTCTTTAGAGTATACAGGAGTCCTATAGTCGTTCCTGGTGAATATCCGACCATTCAAGCTGCTGTGAACGCCGCAGTGGCTGGTGACCGAATTATAGTACGAAATGGAGTTTACAAAGAATCGATAGTTATTAACGGTGATAAAAACAGCATTAAATTAATAGCTAGAGGTGATAGTGTTGTTCTGGATGGATCAAGTTTGTTACTTTCGCCTGTAGGCATTACCCTTGAGGACAATGCTTCTAGTGTTAAAATAAAGGGATTCAGAATCATAAATTATGATACCGGAGTTCTAATGGATGGCGCCAAAAGCTGCCTACTTACAAAGAATAGAATATATGACAACACTAGGGGTATTCTAATGAACGGTACAAGTACAAATAATTCAATCAGCAATAATATCATATCCAAAAATGGGAATGATGGAATCAATATTGCTGAAAGTAGCGACAATGTAATAAACAAGAATTATCTTATAAAAAATAATGGTAATGGTATTCTAATTGACAGTACGAATTCCGCCAATAGAATTACTCTGAATTATTTACTTAAAAATGGCATGGATGGGATTCAGCTTAATGGCGATGACGCACAAATCATAAGAAATGAAAGCCTAAAAAACGACCTAGTTGGTATCAGAATAAGCGGTAGTAACAATTTGATTAGAAATAATGTATCAGTTGATAACGAAGTACTCGATATTGAGAATACAGGTGCAAATCAGTATCTAGACAATGAATATGAAACCAGTAATCTACCGTAAACTGAAAAACTGTACCGGGTACAATAACCTTGTACCCGGTACAGTTTTTAGATAGAGTTATTTATCATTTTCTAAGTTAATCGACAAATCACCAATATTGATAGTCTTTACCTTAGAAACATCCAGTGGTTCATCATAAATCCATCTCCATTTATAGGGCCCATCATTTTGGCCACCTCCTGAGATAAATCCACCCTTATGAGTTTCCGATCTCAAATTACTTATTCTTGTTTCAAATGAATCTACCCCTATAAAGCTACCATCCTTCATCTCAAAATAAATCTTATGCCAAAAATCATGGTCCCTATCATCTAAATTAGATTCTAGATACTTGTCATACTCACATATATATCTTAATGCAAAAGGAGATAATTCTATGGTGCTTATCAGTATTTCAGTAGAGGGATTGTAGTCATCATCTGTACCCCATCTAGGGAAACATGCAGTCTGATTCACTTCAAAAGTGATTGAGTCTGCTTCAACATAATTTGCTACAAACTCACCCTCCCATATTCCTATGCCTAACTCGTTGTCCGCATCGTAATTACTCAGCTTCAGATAATAAGTTTCACCCGGTATAATATAGCTTTGTTCTTCTATCTTTGTCTCTATATTTACAACATAGGCAAAGGACATCTTATTATCCTCCACATCTTCATCCGGTATTGACATAAATTTCGATGAAGTAGACTGCAAATAATCAAAATCAAGTAATTTATTTTCCCTTAGCTTATCATTCAGTTTTTGTAAATTAAAAGTTATATGATCAAATTCATATTCTCTCTGGTTAAAAACACTTCCATCCTTCTTAGTTATGTCCATGGTTACATATATTAGTTTTTTATCCCCTGCAATACCTGTTATATCGATATCAACATCCTCAAATGTATTAGACAGAACATTAACCTCGGGGACTGCTATATTAGCTTGTATTAAATCGGCCTTATCTCCGAATTTGCGTCTGAAAATAGTAATAACATCAACACCGTTAGCTGCCAATACCGTTATGGTAGGAATAGATATTATCGCGATTATCAACATGGCATATAGGTATTTTATTACGGTATGCTTTCTAG
>JAAYPG010000073.1 GCA_012519905.1 Clostridiales bacterium
ATTCCCATAATGGTCTTTGTCATTAACTTACACCTGCTTCGATTAATGTATTTTAATTCTTAGAACTATCACTTATTTATTATGTACATAATAAAATAAATCATTCAGGGCAAATTAGGACCAACCTTCCTCCTATTGCATAAAAACAGCCTGAAACATATGTATTGTGTTTCAGGCTGTTTTTATAAATCATAGTATGAAAGCCAAATCGGCTTATAATGTATATTTTATAAATGAATTTCTTTAGTAGCTATCTTCTCAGTAAATATCCTGTCATGCTCCACAAACACTAAAGTTGGACAAAAAGCTAGTATCAGTTCTTCAATCTGTACCCTTGAAAGTACATCGATATAATTCAAGGGCTCATCCCAGAAAAACAGGTGGGCTGGCTCTGAAAGGCTTTTTGCCAGTAAAACCTTCTTCTTCTGACCTTGACTGAAACTACTAATATCCTTATCAAATTGACCTCTCTCAAAATCCAACTGGCGAAGGACAGTCTTAAATATGGTTTCATCTAGCCCATACTTAAGGACAAAGTCTGTCAGTGAACCTTCAAGATATGAGGTGTCCTGTGATACATATGAAATCTTAAGTCCCTGAGCAATAAATACATTACCAGTATAGCTTATACCCTTTCCCAGAAGTAGCTTAAACAAAGTGGACTTTCCTGATCCATTCTTACCCCTCACTGCAATCCTATCATTAACCCTAACCAGCAGGTCTATATTTGAAGCAATTTCATTGCTTCCATAGAATAAGCTAACGTTCTCAAGCTCTATAAATCTCTTGCTATGAAAGGCTAATAGATTCATTTTCAAGGAATCCACTTCTTCTATGTCCTTAAGCAGCCCCTTCTTTTCCTCTATAGCTTCCAGCTTTCTACTTTCAATAGCCTTAGCCCTTTTCATCATCTTAGCAGACTTTCGTCCTACATAACCCCGATCAAAAACATGGTCGCCGATTTTTGATGCTTCAACTTTATCTGACCACCCTGTTGCTCTTCTAGCAGCCTCAGATAGAGAGGCTATATCCTTCTTTAGCTGCTTGTTTTTCTCTATTTCATAGTTATCATTTAATACTTTATTATGATGCCAGGATGAGAAGTTCCCTTTCTGCACCTCAATATTAGTTCTGTTGATGGAAAGAACATGGTCTATACACTTGTCAAGAAATGACCGATCATGGGAAACAAGGATAAACCCAGCCTTGGTCTGTAGATAATCTGCAAGCACCTCTCTACCCTCCATATCCAGATGGTTGGTAGGTTCATCAATTAAGAGAAAATTGTTCTTCTTTAGGAACAGGGCTGCAAGCATTACCTTTGTACGCTCTCCAAAGCTTAAAGAAGAAAATGGTCTAGTTAGCACAGACAAATCAACCTTAAGCCTGCCTAGTTCCTTTTCAATCAGTTCCTCTATTATATATCCATCATGCTTCTGATATAGCTCCTGAAGCTCCCCATACCTGTTCATGTGATGAGAAACATCTGAATCCTCCATATTCAGTCGGCCTTCCTTTATATCCTGCTGCTGCCTTAATAGGCATAGCTCCATTTCCTGCTCCCATTCTCTAAAGGGAGCAATGATATCCTTGGCAATATCCATAGTTGTTCTGTCTATACGCTCTATCTCAAATGGAAAATAATCAAAGTTAACAGGGGCCATTATATCACCTCTGTATTCATACTTACCCATTAATAAATTTAGAAATGTAGTTTTCCCCCTACCATTCCTACCTATAAAGCCCAACTTCCAATCTGTATCAATCTGAAAGCTAACATTTTCAAATATCATATCGTAAGCCGTATCATAGCTAAAAGATAAGTTATTAACTGTAATCTGCGACATAGATGCCTTACCTCCTTTATGGTAATAATAGAGATCATAAATAAAGCCACAAGAAATTATCATCCTGTGGCTTAATCCGCATCTAGGTCATACCTATAATATCCTATCCTACTTATACAAATATATATATAATTATTAGGATAATCTACTAAATAAGTATATTAGGAATGATAATTTCTTGCCTGCACTAAAATAAGAAACCCTATTTTACTGCATCAATTCAAAGGTCTGATTAGACGTTTAAATTAGAATTAATTTCTTAGCAAGAAAATTTAGAACATTCCATCTACCTCACTTACAATTTTTATAATTTTATAGTAGCATTAATATTTATCTCAGTCAATATAGAACTACCGTCACCAAAGCTCTATCTTAGTTCAAATCTAGCTTAATTTATGCTTTGACTATTTAAGAATATATCAACAAACTTCATATAATCCTGATAGGAGAACAGGATATCTAACATATCTGATATGCCATCTACACTTAGCTTACCTGTAGGAAAGGCTGGTGGGGTATGCCAATTAGGTATAGTTCCACTCATTACACCACTAGCTGCCCTTAAGCTTTCATATTGCTGGTTAGGGCTTGCCTTAACCGTACCTGCAGTAAAGTCCTCCTCCATATATTTCAAAACCTTCACCACATAGTTCTGAGTCTCTTTAAAGGGAGGAACACCACCGTATTTTTTTACATTTCCCATTCCGGCATTATAAGCCGCCAGGGCTAGCTTGGTATCACCATCATATCGCTTTAGTAAATCAGCAATATATTTAGAGCCTCCCATGATGTTTTGCTCAGGATCAAAGGAGTCAGTAACACCCAAGTCTGCTGCAGTAGCTGGCATCAGTTGCATAACACCCTGCGCCCCTGACTTTGATACAGCATTAGGGTCAAAATTTGATTCTGCCTTACCTATAGCCTTTAATAAATTTACCGGAACATTATACCTTCTAGATGCCTGTTCAAATATATCATCAAGACTTTTCGTACCATCTAAGTAAGATGCAAAATCATTATTAGTTACCTTACTTGCTTTACTATTTCTGATATCATACTCCACAGGCTGTATGTTTGAAACACCATTGATTTTAGACATGGCTTCCTCCTTTGTATGGCTAGCTCTTATTTATCAATATAAATAAATATATTTAGTCGATTTATTGTGTTCATATTATAATAAGCTTCTTCTTAATTCCTCATTTGATTTCATGGATAGATAGGCTGGCGCAATGTCCAGCACAGTTTTAGCTCCATAGCTACCTTCTTTATTAAGTCGATAGGCCGCTCTTGCATATGCCAGTAGAACATTGGCAGTAAAATCTGGATTAGAATCAAGCTTTAAACTATATTCAATGATATGATTATTCTCATTATTTAGCCCTGTTCTTCCACTTTGAATGACAAGTCCACCATGAGAAATCTTATTATGATCTCTGTCCAGCTCTTCCTTAGATATAAAATGCACAATTGTATCGTAATCTCTAAAGTAATCTGGCATAGTCTTTATATCATTCTCTATCTGACTTAGGTCTGCCCCCTCCTTGGCTACCACGTAGCATTCACGAAGATGCTTCTGTCTGGTAGTAAGTTCAGGCATTTGTCCGCTCCTTACCTTACTAAGGGCCTCATCTTTAGGTATAGTATACTGCTTTGCATCCAATACACCCTCTACTCTTCTTATGGCATCAGAATGGCCCTGACTCACGCCCTTACCCCAGAAGGTATAATTTCTTCCCTCTGGTAGGACAACCTCACCATAAAGGCGGTTAAGTGAGAATAATCCGGGATCCCATCCACTGGAAATAATACAGGTCTTCTTAGACTGTAAAGCATGCTGATTAATCTCATCATAATACTCAGGAATCTTTACATGGGTATCAAAACCATCTACTGTATTAAATAATCGAGCAAATTCGGGTCCCTGTATAGGAAGATCTGACTTGCTTCCTCCACACAAAATCATTACATCTATAATATCGGTCATATCCTTAGCTTCATTAATATGATAAGCCTTGGTATTTTCTGTTATTAATGAAATTTCATCAGGACTTCTTCTTGTAAAGACTCCCACAAGCTCCATATCCTTGTTCTGAAGTATACCAAGCTCCACGCCCTTCCCCAAATTGCCATATCCTACGATTCCAACTCGAATTTTCTGCATAAACACTCTCCTTCTATAGTGGTCTTCTATATATGCATATCCAGCAACTTATACTGTATCATTAGGACTTATTTTAGCACAAACTTATTATTAATACAATTTTTTTATGTACTTTATAATCTTGCATAAGAAACAAAGGTTTTCGTAAGTTTCGCAATTGCCTATTTTATATTACAATAGAAAGGAGCTATAGCCCCTATAAATCTGCTATAGCTCCAATACTCTTAACATTTATTTAAACTCATGAAATAATTTATCTATATAGAAAGTTATGCTTTAAGCCTAGCTTCCAAAGCATCTAATTGCTCTATAAGCTCCTTAGGTAGCTTATCGCCATATCCTTCATAGTGCTTTCTTACTGAAGCAACCTCTGCAAGCCACTTCTCCTTATCAACATGTAGAAGCTCTTCCATATCAGCCTCACTGATATCTAGGCCACTGGTATCAACTGCATCCTTTGTAGGTAGGTAACCGATTGCAGTCTTTTCAGCCTTACCGGTACCACTTACTCTTTCAACAATCCACTTAAGAACGCGGCTGTTATCACCAAATCCAGGCCATAACCATCTACCGTCTTCATCCTTACGGAACCAGTTTACATAGAAAATCTTAGGCAATTTATCCTTATCGGCTTTCTCACCAATATTAATCCAATGCTGTAGATAATCACTAATATGATATCCACAGAATGGAAGCATAGCAAAAGGATCGCGACGTACTTGACCGATACTATCAGAAATAGCAGCAGCAGTTATCTCTGAACCCATGATTGAACCAAGGAATACTCCATGCTCCCAATCAAAGCTCTCATTAACCAAAGGTATTGTGCTTGGTCTACGACCTCCAATTAAGATAGCACTTATTGGTACTCCAGCTGGATCTTCCCATTCATCAGCAATTACAGGACATTGGCTTGCAGGTGCAGTAAATCTAGCATTTGGATGAGCTGCAGGGGTCTTAGAATCTGGTGTCCAGTCATTACCATGCCAATCAATCAAATGATCGGGCGCATCAGTTCCAATGCCTTCCCACCATACATCGCCATCATCTGTAAGAGCTACGTTAGTAAATATGGTGTTCTTCTCAACACTGTGCATTGCATTAGGGTTAGAATCCATAGATGTTCCAGGTGCTACTCCGAAGAAGCCTGCCTCTGGGTTAATTGCATAGAGCCTTCCATACTTACCAAACTTCATCCAAGCAATATCATCACAA
>JAAYPG010000074.1 GCA_012519905.1 Clostridiales bacterium
CTAGATATCTCATTTCTGACTATATCAGAGGTGGTGATGATAAATGATAGGCTTAATATATCTAATACTCTGTTTCGGCGTAGGATGGGGAATATGTAGCATTTGCTTACCAGAGCTATATAGCTCTACCGGCTCAACATATGATAATAGAGCCATCAAATTAAGCTCATATATATTGCTTCTTCCTGTCTGGTTTACATTAGGTGTGCTTTCCATGACCTGGCTAGTATATCTAATAGCCTTACTGGCTTCATCTATGGAGGCACCGCTTATAATAGCAAATGCTATTACAATGCCCCTGGCTTTTGTGTTCTTTCTAGTTATCTACTATCTAAATAAAAGTAAAAACAAACTTAGGGGCGGTTCCTTACTCTGCCAGGATAAAAGGACAAGAGCTAAGGAAGGGATTATATTTGGGCTAGTAACAGTTCTAGCAATTATTCTGATGTGGTCAACCTTTTATGTTAAGGATGGTCAACTTAATATCGGAGTATCAGTGTTCAGCGATTTTTCACCACACATTGGAATGATAAGAAGCTTCTCCTATGGCAATAATTTTCCCACATCATATTCTCATTTTGCAGGAGAGGATATCAGATATCATTTTATGTTTCAGTTCTTGGTGGGAAATCTGGAGTTTTTGGGGATGCGTATTGATTATGCTTTTAACATTCCCAGCATACTAAGCTTTATTAGTGCATTTATGCTCCTTTATGTACTTGCATTAAAGATTAGTGGTAGACTATTATCAGGGGCACTTGCCTTGTTATTCTTTGCCTTTAGAAGTGGAAAGGCCATATTTTTATATATCCAGAGAGTTCCTAAGGGGGAGAGTGTTCTAAAGTCCTTATGGTATAATACTAACTTTATAGGTGACACACCCCATGAGGATTGGGGTTTATGGAATTTGAATGTATACTGTAATCAGAGGCATTTGGCCTTCGGTCTAACGGTTATGTTTTTTATAATATTTATGTTTCTTCCTCATCTTTATGAGATGTTTGAAAGTGTAAGCTATCAGTATAAAAGCTTTCAGACTAAAAAAACCAGCAAGTCCTACCAGATTTGGAATACTATTCGATACGCTTTTTTTTCTAAAGAGGGATGGAAAGTTATAAATTTAGCTTGTCCACTTTTCTTGGGGATTTTGCTTGGTAGTCTATCGTTTTTCCATGGGGCAGCAGTTATTGGATGCCTTCTTGTGCTATTTGTGCTAGCTATATTTTCCTTGAGGCGATTGGAGTTCTTAATAACAGCGGTAATAGCAGTTATACTATCCAGTTTACAGAGTTCCCTATTTATTGATGGCTCCGCTATTGCTCCCAAGCTATTATTTGGCTTTATTGCAGAGAATAAAACCTTGTTCGGGGTAGTAGCCTACTTGGAGCAACTACTAGGTGTCTTACCCTTAGTAATTATTTTGGCCTTTATATTTGGAAGGAAGATAGAACGCTACCAGATTATGGCCTTTTCTGCGCCTTTAGTATTTGCCTTTACAGTATCCCTAACTGTGGATGTTACGGTTAACCACAAATACATTATGATGAGCTGCATTTTACTAGGTATTCTAGCATCAGTATTTATTACAAGCATACTTGACAAGAAGAGTGTAGTTTTTAAGCTAGCTGGTATAATGCTAGTTCTTATGATGACTTTAACAGGAATTTATGATTTTGTTACTGTCCTTACAAAGAACTTCAGGGAGGGAAGGGTCATACTTGATATGAAACATCCTACTACGGACTTTGTTAGAGAAAACAGTGATTCTAAGGATATCTTTCTTACAGACTCCTATACCATCAATCAGGTGGTATTTGGCGGGGCCATGCTATACCAGGGACATCAATATTATGCATGGTCTGCTGGCTATGATACATATTATAGGGACATAATGGTTGCCAGCATGTACCAAGCAAGCTCTCCTAGAGAGCTTGATAAGCTGGTGAGGGAGAATAATATCAGCTATATTATTGTGGATTATGGCAACCGGACTAGCATGGATTATAACTTAAATGAAGATAATATTCGTGCCACCTATGAATGTGTATATGAGACAGGCAGTGATGAATGGGATCTGTCAATATTTGATACAAGTAAGAGGATTTATCAAGAATAAGAATAGTAAATATCAATACACTTATTCGTTAAAATATAAAATCAGGAAGAGGGTTGAAACATGAAATTCAAATATGTAATAGTAGGTGCTGGACTAGCAGGACTTACCATGGCAGAAAGAATAGCCAATGTAATGAATGAGAAGGTTCTAGTAATCGAAAAAAGAAGTCATATTGGCGGTAATGTGTATGATTCATACAATGACGATGGGATTCTAATTCACAATTATGGACCTCATATTTTCCATACTAATGACAAAGGGGTATATCAATATTTATCCAAATTTACAAAATGGAATGATTTTTGGCATAGGGTACTTACCTATGTGGATGGAAATCTTGTTCCCATGCCTATTACAGTCGAGACCATCAACAAGCTCTATAAACTTAACCTTAGCTGCTCGCAGGTTGAGGAGTTCTTAAAGGAGCAGGCAGAGGATATTAGTGAGATTAAGACCAGTAGGGACGTGGCCTTAAGTAAGGTAGGCCGGGATATATATGAGAAGATATTTGAGACCTACACAAGAAAGCAATGGGGTGTTGATCCCGGAGATCTTGACACCTCTGTAATATCTAGAATCCCAATTCGCTTGAATCGTGACACCAGATATTTTGCAGATAAATATCAGGGGATGCCAAGCCATGGATACACACGGATGTGTGAGAATATGGTTGCCAATAAAAATATCAAAATAATGCTAAACACCGACTATAAAGAAGTAATTGATCAAATTGAGTATGATAAGATGATCTATACAGGACCTACAGATGAATTCTATAATTATAAGCATGGTAAATTATCCTACAGAAGTATACAATTCCAATTTGAAACCTTTGATAAAGAGGAGTTTCAAGAGGCGCCGGTAGTCAACTACCCCAATGATTATGATTATACCCGTATCACTGAATTCAAGAAGCTGACCTGGCAGGAGCACAAAAAGACCACTATCTGCAAAGAATTTCCCTGCTCAGAGGGTGAGCCCTATTATCCTTTCCCTACCAAGGATTGCAAGGCAAGATTTGCCCTATATGAGGAGGACATGAAGAAGGAAGAAAACGTATTATTCTTAGGCCGTCTCGCCGAGTATCGCTATTACAACATGGACGCAGTAGTCAGACGGGCCCTGGATTTATTCTTAGAAGTATCTTCTTAATGGTGACAAGCGCCATTAAGAAAGTACTAAGCAGTTTTGTTTACTAGGCACCATTAAAGGAGGCCATGATGGCTGGGGAGGAGGTAGTATGGCTAAGTTATATATTGTTATACCAGCATATAATGAGGAAGAGAATATCGAGGATATTGTTAGGGACTGGTATCCAATAGTAGAGAAGATTGGTAATGGTAGTAAATTAGTCATTATTGATGATGGTAGTAAGGATTCAACTTATGATATTATGAAGGACCTGGCCAGAACCCGTGAGGCTTTTGAGCCACTTACTAAGCCAAATGGAGGTCATGGGGCTACAGTTTTATATGGCTATAATTATGCTGTAGATAATGGTGCTGATTATGTCTTTCAGACGGATTCTGATGGGCAGACTATTCCGAATGAATTCTGGTCTTTCTGGGAAGTTAAAAATGATTGGGATATGTGTATAGGTGAAAGGAAGGGAAGGCAGGACGGATTAGCCCGTGTGCTTGTAACAAAGACATTAAAATTCGTTCTATGGCTCTGCTTTCATGTAAGGGTAAAGGATGCTAATACACCATTTAGACTGATGAAGTCATCTGTCTTGCAGGAGCAATTAGCTCTTATACCGGAAGGGTATAATCTCTCTAATGTGCTAATTTCTGTTATCTATGCTAGGAGAGGCCTGAGGGTTTTGTATAAGCCGATAACATTTAGGCCTAGGCAGGGCGGTGTAAACTCCCTTAATATGAAGAGGATTATAAGAATCGGAAAGCAAGCGGTTCTTGATTTTAGGAGAATTAATAAACTGCTTAAGAAAGAGAATATATAGAAGATAAAATCATATTGCATCTAGAGTAATCCAGGAGGTAAATAAATTGTATATATTATTAATGGCTAAGAATCAGCCTCTAGTTGATAAGCTTTTATTAGGAGAGGACATGCTGCCCTTTATGCAATGGTGGCTACTAATCTTAATATTAGGCCTTATATTTATGCCCTTATCAAGCTTGATATTCTCAAGCCTGGCTGACAGGGGCTATCTATTTTCTAAAACTTTAGGAATAGCCATAACAGCCTATATAATGTGGCTGCTTTCAGCAATAAAAGTTATGAAATTTACCACTGTCTCCTGTGTAATATCCTTAGGTATTGGATTTATAATTAATTTCTTTATTGTAATATATTTTAAGTATTTCTATAAGCCTACTGCTAGTAGTCTATATGGTGAGAAAAACCTACTGTCAATATATTTTAGAAAAGAAAATATTAAGATTTATATAACTGAAGAACTCTTGTTTTTTCTACTATTCTTAGTATTTACCTATATAAGGGGCTTTAAGCCTGAGGCTTATGGAACTGAGAAGTTCATGGACTATGGTTTTATGACATCCATGATGAGAAGTGATTATATGCCCCCGCAGGATTTTTGGTTTAGTGGTAGCCAGCTAAATTATTATTATGTCGGACAATTTATAGCAACATTCCTGACCAGGCTATCATTTGTAGAGGTATCTCATGGATATAACCTTATGCTGATGATGACTGGGGCCTTTGCCTTTGTGCTTCCCTATTCTATTGTCTATAATTTAGTATTTAGATATAGGGAGAAAAGTGGAAAGGGGTCTAAGGGGTCTAGATTATCTGCTAGTATTGGTGGATTACTAGGAGGAGCCGGGGTATGTATTGCAGGTAATATGCACTATCCCATATTCGGATTAATAATACCCGCATTTAAAAAGATCACAAGTAATGTAAAGACTAGCTATTCTTATTGGTTTCCTAATGCTACCAGGTATATAGGATATAATCCTGATACCAACGATAAGACAATCCATGAGTTTCCGGCTTATTCATTTATTCTTGGGGATCTTCATGCCCATGTGATAAATGTATTGTTTGTGTTGACCTTGCTGGCTATATTACTAGCTTGGTTATACAAACAGACTGATAGATATCGTGATTTCAAGGGGGTTAAGGAGGAGGTCCTTAATCCACAGGTTATAATTATTGGCTTCTTTATCGGATTGTTTCATACCACAAACTTTTGGGATTATCCAATATATTTTGTGGTATCTGGGGCTATAATTTTATTTTCCAATATGATTGTATATGGCTTTAAGTGGAAGGCCTATTGGCTTACAGGTATTCAAGGGCTTGTTATATTTCTACTGGGAGAACTTTTTGCCTTACCCTTTACACTGCAATTTAATCAGATATCAGCATCTGCTCTCTTGGCAGAAAGCCATACACCCTTATATCAGTTTATGGTCTTATGGGGGCTTCCAATAATAACTGTCTTTACCTTCATTATAATAACGATTATTGATGATGTAAATAAAAGGGTAGGGGTAAATAATGGTAAAAGGAAGAAAAGGGACAAGAGTAAACCTATACCATGGCTGAGGGCTAGGGGTAAAATAATAGCCTCCTACATGGTGGGGCTTTCTGATACAGATCTTTATGTGATAACAATTGGGCTTTGTGCAATTGGACTGGTTATATTGCCTGAAATAGTATATGTTAAGGATATATATTCAGGAGACTATAAGAGAGCCAACACCATGTTCAAGCTGACCTATCAAGCATTTATTATGTTTGGTCTTTGCTTTGGATATATCTATATCAGGCTTTTAGGCTATGGAAGAGGGTTGGGAAGAAGGATAGTGGCTACTATATCTTTAATTACCTTCTGCTTAACACTACTTTATCCTCTAAATGCAGTAAAGGGATGGTATGGTAATATTTTTGATAGAAATAGATACCAAGGAATAGATGCTTCAGCATTTATGAAAGATAAATTCAAGAATGACTATCTGGCTACAGCCTGGCTAATAGAGAATGTATCTGGTAGTCCAGTGGTTCTTGAATCCAATGGCTTAAGCTATAGTGATTACCAAAGGGTCTCAGTTATTACAGGGCTTCCTACGGTGTTTGGCTGGTATACCCACGAACAGCTCTGGAGGTCGGGACCGGATATGACTGATGATATGGTTGCACAGGAGCTTAATAGCCGTGTAGTAGATATAGAGGCCATATATACCTCTGAGGATATTGATTTAGTTAGATCACTTATCCATAAGTATGATATTTCCTATATTTATGTAGGATTGTTAGAGGAAGAGAAATATGGGTGGATTAATCATGACCTGATTAGAGGATTAGGAGAAGTGGTTTTTGAAAATCCCAATGAAGTTAACTATAATTATAAAACCTATATAGTTAAAGTGAAATAATTATTCATATTTTCCTATATAATCTGGTCTTGGACAAAAAAATATTGACAAATATTAGTTGAAAGTTTATTATATTAATGTATTAATGTGAGAATGAGGTTTATACTTATGATTAAAATAGGGGAGAAGATAAGGACACTAGAGCTTTCGACCTTATTTAGATGGTTTATCATATACAGTGTTATTGGCTGGATATATGAAACTTTATATACATACATGGTGTCAGGGAGATTTACTAATAGGGGCTTTTTGTTTGGTCCCCTATGTCCAATATACGGGCTAAGCATACTGTTAATGATTTTAATATCTTCTGACAGGAGCAAGACTACGGTAAACCTGATAGTTAGATGTGCTCTGGTTGCCACAGCCATGGAATATGTCACCTCCTTTTGGTTGGAGTATTTTTTCAATAAAAGATGGTGGGACTACTCTGATATGTTCATGAATGTCAATGGACGCATATGTATAGGAGCTTCATTATTGTTTGGTATACTTGGAGCCTTTTTTATTAGGATTATCCACCCAATCATCAAAGAAATTAATAATCGTTTGCCAAATAATATTATTAGGATTATTGATGCAACGATTTTAGTTATATTCCTCTATGATATTTTGTTATCTTTAAGGACTAACTTAGTTGAATATTAATTTAACTATAAACCGTGGGACACACGGGGATAGCCTGTTGTACCGCAACCATTGGGTTGCTTGAACAGGAAGCCCCCACCTCTAAATGATTAATGAAGGTGGAGGGAGTATGTCGCATAACACAGGCAGTTGCCTATATGACACCTGCCTGTTTGTTTTTTCTGTAAACCATGTAAAAAGGAAAGGAGATTACTATATGAACAAATACTCAGAAATTACTCCGGAAATCTATGATTTGGCAGATAAGATTAAGCAAAACTGTGTCATTGACCCTGAATTATATCAAAAATACGAGGTTAAGAGAGGTTTGCGTGATATTAGTGGAAGAGGTGTACTAACAGGGCTTACAGAAATCTGTGAGGTACATTCCTATACCATAGTAGACAATGAATATATTCCCTGTGAAGGGAAGCTCTTCTACCGAGGTATTGATGTAGAGGAGATTATCGATGGATTTATTAAGGATGATCGTTATGGGTTTGAGGAAGTCACCTATCTTTTACTATTTGGTGAAATGCCCAATACGAAACAGCTTGACAACTTTATTGAACAGTTGGAATTCTATCGAGAGCTACCACCTAGCTTTGTTAGAGATATTATTATGAAGGCTCCAAGTAGTGATATGATGAATACCCTCGCCCGTAGTGTACTTACTCTATATTCCTATGATGAGCAGGCAGATAATATTAGCATAGAGAATGTACTGCGCCAAGGACTACAGCTAATAGCCTTATTCCCACTTTTATCGGTTTATGGCTACAAGGCATATCGTCATTATCACTTTGGCAAAAGCCTGGTAATACATCCACCAAAACCTGGATTGTCTACTGCTGAGAATTTATTGTATATGCTTCGTTCCAATAAGAAATACAGCAGACTTGAGGCTAAGATACTTGATATTGCTTTGGTACTACATGCAGAGCATGGAGGAGGTAACAACTCTACCTTCACTACACACGTTGTATCTTCCTCTGGTACTGATACTTATTCAGCCATAGCTGCATCCTTAGGTTCGCTGAAAGGACCCAAGCATGGTGGTGCAAATATTAAGGTTATGCAGATGTTTGATGATCTTAAGAGTAAGGTAAAGGATTGGACCAATGAAGAAGAAGTGGCCCAATATCTTGCCGATTTACTAAATAAAAAAGCCTTTGATAAGGCAGGATTAATATATGGTATGGGCCATGCTGTATATTCCATATCTGATCCTAGGGCTAATGTATTTAAGCAATATGTTAAGAGTCTGTCAGAAGAAAAGGGTATGCAGGAAGAGTTTGCCCTATATGAAATGGTTGAAAGATTGGCACCTGAGATAATTGCCAGAGAAAGAAAGATCTACAAGGGTGTTAGCGCTAATGTCGATTTCTACAGTGGCTTTGTTTATCATATGCTAGGACTTCCAAAAGAGCTATATACTCCTATATTCGCTGTTGCAAGAATATCGGGCTGGATGGCACATCGCCTAGAGGAGCTTAATAATGCAGGCAAAATTATTCGCCCTGCATATAAGAGCGTTGCCAAGCATAAACCCTATGTTCCGCTAAATGAACGGGCAGATGATGATGAATAATTAATTTATATATATATTTGAGTGACTGTTTATAATCTATAAGAGAGGCTCTCGCAGAAGTAATTAAGGGAGTGTATATATTCCATCACACACTGATTAGTAGAACGGATTGATATGATTGGAACACATACACTCCCTCTTACTTATTTGCGACAGTCTCTTTTATATCTTTGATACAGCTACTTTTACAAACAAATTTGAAAACAAGTTGACAAATATACATAATATTATAAAATGATTATAAAGCCATTGTTTTATATTGATATGGAGAATGATTGATTATGAGGGTTATAGCTGGTAAGGCCAGAAGGCTTAATCTTAAAACTCCACAAGGCTATGACACCAGGCCAACTACTGATAAGATAAAAGAAACTCTATTTAATATTCTTAATCCGTACGTGGCAGATGCTGATTTTCTTGATCTTTTTTCTGGAAGTGGAGCTATTGGTATAGAAGCTTTGTCAAGAGGAGCAAAATATGCCGCCTTTGTTGAAAATGACAGGGCAGCTTTGGATTGTATTAAATCAAATTTAAAGCATACTAATTTAGAAGCCCAGGCTGAGGTCTACGCTATGGGAGCATTAGAAGCCATAAAGGCCCTGGAGATTAAGGGTAAGGTATTTGATATCGTATTTATGGATCCCCCCTATAACAGTGGTATGGAGAGAGACATATTATTTGCTTTACAAAAGTCTAACATAATCTATTGCGATACTATAATTGTCGTGGAGGCTTCTAAAGAGACAAGCTTTGATTATTTAAATGATATAAATTTTAGACAGTTTAAGAAGAAGGAATACAAGTCAAATCAACATGTATTTCTTGAGAGGACGTAGGTAGTATGAAGATAGGAATTTATCCAGGGTCTTTTGATCCCATAACCTTAGGGCATCTGGATATTATAATTAGAGCATCTAAGCTGGTGGATCGCCTAGTTATAGGTGTACTCACAAATATATCAAAAAAAACACTGTTTTCAGTAGATGAACGGGTTCAATTTATCAACAGAGTCATTAAGGAGAACAATCTTGATTCAAGGGTCAAGGTGGAAGCCTTTGATGGATTGTTGGTGGATTTTGCAAAGGTTCAAAAGGCATCCTTTATAGTCAGAGGTTTACGGGCTATCACTGATTTTGACTATGAGTTACAGCTAGCGCAGACAAATCATGTTATGGTTCCAGAAATAGATACAATATTTTTTACGACTAGATTGGAGTACTCATACTTAAGCTCCAGTACGGTTAGAGAGATAGCAAGTTTTGGTGGAGATATCACACAGTTTGTGCCAGAATGCATTGTACAGTCTGTATATGATAAATATAATGAGATAGGGAGTGTTTGAATATGGGAGCAAGCAGAATAGAGCAGTTAATAGAGGACATTTATGAATTTGTTGAAAGTTGCAGGATGCAGCCTCTTTCAAGCACTAAAGTTATAGTACCTAAGGATGAGTTATATGATCTTTTAGATGAGCTAAGGCTTAGAACACCAGATGAAATTAAGCGTTATAGAAAAATAATTGCAAATAGGGACGCCATAATTGCAGATGCTGAGAGCAAATCAGAACAGATCCTGGCTAGCACAAGGGATAAGTCAAAGGAATTAGTAAATGAGCATGAGATCATGCAGCAGGCATATTATGAAGCCAATGAAATGATTATGCAAGCCTCTCAGGAAGCTGAAAGACTTCGTAGAGAAGCTAATGAAGAAGCAGAGCAAATCCGGACAGGAGTATTGGTCTATGCCAATGAACTCTTAAATGAGTTAGAGAAGGTTGTGGCAGGAATCTATCAAGAATCCTTATCAAAATATGATGGTTTTATTAATGCATTGGCCAACAATCTTGACATTATAAGGCAGAATAGACAGGAGTTAATGGAGCAACTAGAACCAGAAAGAGGAGCAGCAAATAATAATCCTGAGGAAGATTATCCTGAGGACGATTATCAGAAGGATGATTATAATTTTGATGAGAATACATTTATTGAAGATATAGATCAATAATTTAGGCTCTCAGGCATAATATATATAGCAGTGAGAGTAGCATGGCTATGAAAGCGCTTAATAGTTTTACAAATACATAGGTTTTCATGGATAGTCTTGATTCTCCCAGTACACTTTTGGTCTGTGCCAACCCGGACAATCCTCCAAAAGAAGCAAGCAAGGAAACCAAGACTATTTTTATATTTTCATCAATACGAATTCTACATATTTGGTCTATACCTGTTGTTATTTCAAGAATACCCATAGCTAGTGCTTTATAGAAGCTAAAGCTTGCTCCGATTTCATTTATTATCTGTGCTAAAATAGAGAAGAGAATTATATAGCCTCCGATTTTAGTGACAACCTCAAAGCCATTCATTATAGATTTATCCAATATATCAAATGAAAACCTGACTGAATTATATTTACTTCTTGTTGCTAAAGAGGAAATATGATTTGCAGGATTATTTAGTATTCTATTATTATGATGATTTCGATAAATTCGGTAGATAATAGCACTGAGGATGGATGAGCTGTAGATTATGATAAAAAGCGGATATCTTAGTCCAGGCATTTTTAACTGATTAATTGCTATATAACTCATGATAAATATGGGGCTAGCATTGTTACACATAGTGAGAAGGAACTGAGCCTCCTGACGGTCTATTTTGCTTTCTGTGGATAAATCCGCAACAGCTTTTGCTCCCATGGGAAGGCCTGACAAAAAACCTATCAGGATAGGATAGCAACCATTAGGACTAACTCTAAAAAGTCTACCAAACACAGGATATAAGAGCTGACTTATTTTCCCCGCAATGTTTATTCTTATCATGAGGTTGGACAATATAACAAATGGTAGTAGGGTAGGTAAGACATTAATGAACCATAACATAAGCCCTGAGCTAGCACCCTTATAGGATGCATAAGGAAACAAAAACATTAGGATAAAAAAGAATAAGATTAATCCTTTCAATAGCTTGCTCTTATATTTATTTATGAGTTTCATAGAAGTACCGTCCATCTGAGGTGGTTAATATAATCTATTGAAAGGGAAACAAGATTATTCAATGATTTATATAAGTTTATTATTTATTTGAAAGGAGACGTCAGTCTATGTCAGAAAGAAATAGTTTACCAAAACGAAGTGAGGTTGAAAAGCAATTTACCTGGGCAATTGAGGACTTATATGCTAGCGATGAAATGTGGGAAAAGGAATATAATGAGCTTAAGGATATGCTGCCTGAGGTGTCCAAATATCGTGGGAGATTATCAGAATCCGCACAGACCCTACTGGATTTCATGAAATTATATGAAAAACTCGGAATATTGATGGAGCGGGTATATGTATACGCCAACCAGAAATATCATGAGGATACAGGCAATTCTGTATATCAGGACCTAGCTGATAAGGCAGGAGTAATTGCTGTACAGGTAGAATCGGCCTTATCCTTTTTTACACCAGAAATATTATCTATATCAGAAGATAAGTTAGAGCAATTTAAATCAGATAAGGAGGAGTTAAGGGTTTATGATACTTATCTGAAGAATATTCTTCGTCGTAAGCCTCATATTCTATCGGCAGAGATGGAGGAGCTATTGGCTGATGCAGGTGAGATGGCTTCATCCCCCGACAATATTTTTTCAAAGTTCAATAATGCCGATATTAAGTTCCCCGAGATAAAGGACGAGAACGGGGAAATGGTTAGAATTACCCATGGCAGATTCATACAGCTATTAGAGAGCAATGACCGTAGAGTAAGAGAGGATGCATTTAAAGCTGTATACGAGACATACGGAAGCTTTAAGAACACCCTTGCAGCCGCCTTTAGCTCCAATGTAAAACAGGAGTTATTCTTTACAAAGGCAAGAAATTATGGTTCAAATCTTGAGAAAGCACTAAATGACAGCAATGTTCCTGTAGAGGTTTATACAAATCTCATAGATGCAGTTCATGATAACATGGGACTTATGCATCGCTATGTAGCTTTAAGAAAGAAGCTTTTAGGTGTTGATGAGCTTCACATGTATGATCTATATACACCATTGGTGCAAAATGTAAAGATGGATATACCATTTGAGGAAGCTAAGCAAATGGTAAAAGAGGGATTAAAACCTCTTGGGCAAGAGTACCAGGATATACTTGATGAGGGCTTTAATAATCGTTGGATTGATATATATGAAAACGAGAATAAAAGGAGTGGCGCTTACTCCTGGGGAGCATTTGGCACCCACCCTTATGTGCTATTAAACTATAATGGTACTCTAGATAATGTATTTACCCTAGCCCATGAGATGGGCCATGCCATCCACAGCTATTATTCTGACAAGGTACAGCCTTATATTTATGCTGGTTATAAGATTTTCGTAGCAGAGGTGGCATCTACCTGTAACGAGGCTATACTGATTGATCATATGCTAAAAAACACCGATGATAAGCTAGAAAAAGCATATCTGATTAACCATTTTCTTGATAAATTCAAGGGTACACTCTACAGGCAGACAATGTTTGCAGAATTTGAGATGATAACCCATAAGATGGCAGCGGAAGGGGAGAGTCTGACAGCAGAAGCCCTATGTAAGATATATCACGATCTTAATGTTTTATATTATGGCAATGATATCGTTGTAGATCCAGAAATCGATATGGAGTGGGCAAGAATACCACATTTTTATACTGCCTTTTATGTATACCAGTACGCCACAGGCTATTCAGCTGCTATTGCACTGGCTAGGCGTATACTACAGGAGGGCCAGCCAGCCATCGATGATTACACTCGCTTCTTAAGCGGAGGAAGCTCAAATTATCCTATAGAGCTCTTAAAGGGAGCTGGTGTTGACATGAACACTAAGGAGCCTGTAAATCAAGCCCTTAAGCTATTCGAAGAATTATTAGACCAGATGGAAGAATTGATGTTGTAAAAAAAGTGTACCGGGTACAGTACCCGGTACAGAAAAAAACGAAAAAACGGTACCAGGTACTGAATTCTGTACCTGGTACCGTTTTTTAAAATTAAATCAAACATATGCCATGCTTATATTCATTCACGATAGTAGTCTTGAACTTGTCGTATATTATTTGATTATATAGATGGCTAGCAAAGATATCCTGGTTTAGCATCTGAAGGCCCAGGGGATCTAGCTGCTTATAAGCTGATGAAACCTTGGTTATAATTGGAAGTCTCTCGTGTTTTTTTATCTTACGGATAAGATGAGAGGCTTCTTTTTTCATTCCTAATATTCTAGCGTAATATATAATCTTATCATCTATATATTCCTGAAAGGCTTCTTTTTTTATATTTAAAAGGACATGAATAAGTGAACGATTTACTCTTGTCAAGGTAATATTCTTTGTCTTGATGCTTTGAGATAATTCTTCGAGGCTTAGATCAATCATATCTATGTTTTTAATTCTATCTGCAATATCAGAGGACAAATCAAGATAAGTTGCCAGCTCCCGGCTACTTTCTGAGAGTAGCTTGTATTTAATAATTGCTGCGAAATCCTCTATGGTAATAGGATATGTGGTATAATGGTTACGGATAAAATATTCATAAACATTTTTGGGAACACTACCCTTAACTAGATTAAGATCGGAACTTATTTTAGTGTTTTCTAGGATTGCACGGATAGCAGTGGCAGAACTGATTCCATCAGAGTAGTCATTATTTGCTTTTGAATTATTTTTATCATTATCATGATTTATATACTTATCGTGATAATGTGCCTTATGCCTTCTAATGGTAACTGGTATAATGGTTGACTCTATCTGTTTTAAAGCATTGATATATTCTATACCCAGAATGTTATTGGGTTCGGATATAGCTTCAAGTAGCTGACTACTCTTGTCTTTATTCTCTGACAAAAGTGTCTGCTCGGCAGCCAAAGCTCTGGCAGCAGGATATGATATACCATCTTTTATATAAGAATATAATAAGCTCTGAAAGCTTTCAGAAGGGCTATTAAGAAGCTGGGCAGCCTCCTTTAGGAGTTCAATATCACCGCACTCACTGCCAAAGCATAGATAATCCACTATACCCAGTCCATTTAGTAGGGATACTGCACCAAGAGCGAAATACTGAGCGCTGCCTGTTGCATAGCATACAGGTAGTTCAAAGACCATATCCACGCCATTATATAGAGCCATAAGACTACGGTCATATTTACTTGTAATAGCAGGTGTGCCCCTTTGAACAAAGTCTCCGCTCATCACAGCTATAACATAATCAGCACCTGTAATTCTTTTAGCTTCTTCTATATGGTATTTATGACCCTTATGGAAGGGATTATATTCTGTTATGATGCCAAGTACTTTCATATTAGCTATCCTTTCTAGAACTGTATTTTGAGACTCTACTATGTAATTTTACTATAGCTTGCTAAAAAAGTATAGAAAAACTGAAATTCGCCCATTTTAGAATTAAAAACGCTTGTATCTAGTTAATATTTGTTCTATAATCAAGGTTGGGTATAATTTAAATGTATTTTTTTATATAAAAATAGATGTTAGGAAGGAGAAACATCATGAGCTTTATTGATGACATTAAATTAAGGGCAAAAAAGGACAAGAAAACAATCATATTACCTGAAACCGGAGATAGAAGAACTCTGGAAGCCGCTAATACAATTTTATCAGAAGATTTAGCAAATATAGTATTAATAGGCAACAAGGATGATATAAGCAAAGGTGCCGAGGGTCTTGATTTGTCCAGGGCGACAATTATCGACCCAGTGAAAGCAGATAAGCTTGATGCATATGTAGATCTGCTTTTTGAACTAAGAAAGAATAAGGGGATGACCCCCGAAAAGGCCAGAGAGCTATTAACTACGCAACCGCTTTACTTTGGTGTTACTATGGTAAAAGCCGGAGATGCGGACGGCATGGTGGCTGGTGCCGTATATTCTACAGCAGATGTACTACGTTCAGCCTTACAAGTAATTAAGACAGCTCCTGGTACCAAGATGGTTTCTGCCTTTTTCTTGATGGTAGTACCTAATTGTGAGTATGGTGCAAATGGCACCTTTATTTTTGCAGATAGTGGACTGAATCAGAATCCTAAGGCAGAAGAACTGGCTGAGATAGCTGCAAGTAGCGCAAAGAGCTTTGAGCTTTTAGTTGAGACAGAGCCTGTAGTTGCAATGCTTTCTCACTCCACAAAGGGAAGTGCATCCCATCCTGATGTTGATAAGGTTGTTGAAGCGACAAGGATTGCTAAGGAAGCCTATCCAGAGATTAAGCTAGATGGCGAGTTCCAGTTGGATGCAGCCATAGTACCTTCTGTGGGTGCTTCTAAAGCTCCTGGAAGTGACGTAGCAGGTAAGGCAAATGTACTGGTATTTCCTGACCTGGATTCTGGAAATATTGGTTATAAGCTAACTCAAAGACTTGCTAAGGCCGAAGCCTATGGACCTATAACTCAAGGTCTCGATAGACCAGTAAATGATCTATCAAGAGGTTGTAGTGCAGATGATATAGTAGGTGTAGTTGCTATAACTGCTGTACAAGCACAAGCTAACAGATAAATAATTGGAGGATAAATAAATGAAAGTTTTAGTAATTAACTGCGGAAGCTCATCCCTAAAATATCAGCTGATAGATTCTGATACTAAGCAGGCTCTTGCAGTTGGAATCTGTGAAAGAATTGGACTGGAAATGGGCGATCTAAAACATACGCCCGTAGGACGTGACAAGATTGCTATAGAGACAAAGATGGATAATCATGAGGTGGCTGTATCTCTTGTACTCAAAGCTTTGACCGACAAAGAGCATGGTGTTATCAATGATTTGTCTGAAATTGAAGCTGTAGGCCATAGGGTAGTTCATGGAGGAGAGAAATTTGCTTCTTCAACCATAATTACAGATGAGGTTATAGCTGGAATTGAGGAATGTAACGATTTGGCTCCTCTTCATAATCCTGCAAACCTAATCGGTATCAGAGCTTGCAAAAGCCTCATGAAGGATGTTCCTATGGTAGCAGTATTTGACACGGCTTTCCATCAGACTATACCAGAGAAAGCTTACCTTTATGCTCTTCCCTTTGATTACTATGATAAGTATAAGATAAGAAAATATGGCTTCCATGGTACAAGCCATAGCTATGTATCAAAACGTATGGCAGAATTTTGTGGCCTTGATATAAACAATTCTAAAATTATAGTATGCCATCTAGGTAATGGAGCCAGTATCTCCGCTGTTGTTAATGGCAAATCAATTGACACAAGCATGGGCTTTACACCTTTATCTGGTCTTGTAATGGGAACTAGAAGTGGTGATATAGATCCTTCCATTATAGAGTTCATTGCCAAGCAGGAGAATAAAAATCTAGATGAGATTATGCATTTGCTTAATAAGGAATCTGGAATACATGGTATGTCTCAGGTATCCAGTGACTTTAGAGATATAAATGCAGCTATGAATGAAGGAAATGAGAAGGCTAGGATAGCCTTTGATGTATTTGTATACAGAGTAGTTAAGTATATAGGCGGATTTGTTGCTAGCATGAATGGTGTGGATGCAATAGCATTTACAGCAGGTGTAGGTGAAAATGACCCTAAGGTTCGTTATGATGTATGTCAGTATCTAAAATTCCTAGGTATTACTATAGATGAGGAAGCTAATAAGTCTAGGGGTGAGGAAGCTATGATATCTACTCCTGATTCCAAGGTTAAGGTAGCAGTTATACCTACTAATGAAGAGTTGACTATTGCTAGAGAGACTGTAGCGCTTTTATAAAGAATTTTCGTTGACAAAGCAAAACACAGTAGTTATAATACAATATAGTGCGTAATCCTATGACTTGACACATATAGAATTTGGAGAGAGTAAATGCTTATATCTTTATCGGAAATAATGAACACAAGGGATAAAGTGGAGCAGGTCCTTGTTCCTATCGAGATGGAGAAATTTATCTTCGATAGCTCTTCCTATGAGTTTGCATGGAAGGATCCTGTAAGCCTCACTATTACGAATCTTGGTAATAAAGAGGTTCTGATAGAAGGGTCAGTTAAGCTCTCCCTATATATCTTTTGTAGCAGATGCTTAAAGAAACTAGAATATCCCATGGATATATCTATCAAGAAAGAAGTTGATTTTAAGCTTACAAAGGAAGAGCGGGCCAAAGAATTGGACGAAGCAAACTATATTAGTGAATACAATCTGGATGTAGACATATTGATAAAGGATGAGATTATTATTGGTTTACCAATGAGCCTCTTATGTAGCGATGAATGCAAGGGTATATGCATGAATTGCGGGACTGATTTGAATGAGGGCTCTTGTGACTGTGATAATACTGTACTAGATCCCAGAATGTCAGCAATCCTAGATATCTTCAACAATTTTAAGGAGGTGTGACTATGTCTATCTGTCCAAAGAATAAGTCATCAAAAGCTAGAAGAGACAGCCGTAGGGCTAATTGGAAAATGAGTGCTCCCAATCTTGTTAACTGCAGTAAATGTGGAGAGCTTATGGTTCCTCATAGAGTATGTAAGGCTTGTGGCTCTTACAACAAAAAAGAGATATTACCTACAGCGTAATAGCAGTATAGTGATGAAAATCCCCGGATATCCGGGGATTTTTTGTGTTGTAGAAAAAGTTCTTCCATTACATAAAAACGGTCCCCTAAGGAGCTTACTGGCGGCTATTAGATAAAAATTAAGATTAAATTAGAATTTGTTTAATTAATTGCTTTTTCAAAATATATATGTTATTTTAATGTCAGCTTACATTATATGGCACAAAAATTTAAACTTAAAAGAAAGAAGGGGTATTTTGAAAAAGAGAATTTTAGTCTTATTCACAGCAGTATACTTGATATTTACCGGGATTTTAGGTTCATCAGGCATGGCATATGCACAATCTTCAATACCACAGGTAGGAGATGAGATAAGCGGATTTACTGTTAAAGAGGTCACTTTTGAGCAATCCACTAAATCCGATAAGATTTTACTTGAACATGATAAGACCGGTGCGAGAATGTTAGTTATTAAGAATAACAATATCGATCGTGGATTTTCAATTAAGTTTAATACACCACCGGATAATCGAGGAACAAATCATATTCTGGAGCATTCCGTTTTAGGGGGAAGTGTTAAATATCCAACAAAGAACTCAATTTTTGATATTATAAATACAACCTATGTATCATTTGCTAATGCATTGACTTATCCAAATATGACTATGTATCCTATTTCTTCGCAAAGTGAAGAACAGCTACTAAAGGCTACCGATATCTATCTGGATGCTGTCTTTAATCCCTTGATATTGACTGATGAAAGAATATTTGAAAGAGAAGGCTGGCGCTATGAGCTGGCTGATGAAACAGCTCCACTTAATTATAATGGTATTGTCTATAATGAGATGCAGGGAAGTCTTGGGAGTATTGCTTCGACAGCAGTTTCAAATGCAAACAAAGCAGTATTTTCTGATACTGACCAGGGAAATAATTCTGGCGGTATTCCCAGTGAGATTTTAACCTTAACCTATGAAGATTTAATAGATACATATAAAAAATACTATCATCCATCCAATTGCTTTATGGTCCTATATGGGGATCTGGATTATGTTAAATTCTTAGATATGATTGATAGGGATTATTTATCGTCATATACAAGACAAACCATCGATATTGAAAGAAAGACACAGAGTCCATATAATAAGCTGCTTGAAAAAACCTATGAATTTCCTGCTGCTGAAGGTACAGACACAGACAATAAGGCTGTTATTGATCTAGTATTTGCAGCTGATGACATTAAGACCATGGGAATGGAAGGCTATATGAGTCTTAATTTAGCTTTGTCTCTTATGAATTTAGATAACTCTGATATTAAGAAGGCACTGGGAGATAGCCAGATAGCAGAATCCTATGCAATGCAATTGGACTTATCAACCTATCAGCCTACAGTACATTTCATAGCCTTGAATGCAGATTCTTCTAGGAGTAAAGAATTTTATAATTTGGTTATGTCTGAGATGGAGAAGATAGTTAATAATGGAATGAATACTGATTTAGTAAGGTCCTTACTAAGATCCATGGAGTTTGAAGAGGCTATTGGTAGCGGAAGTGCAGTTAATGAATTGATGATATCAAGTCTGTTTGATAATTTACTGGATAATCCTCTAGAAAACTATTTAAGCTATATTAAGATTATAGCTGATAAGCTAGAAGAGAATGTGCTAGAAAAAGCTATTAAGGATCAAGTATTGAATAATAAAACAGTAGCTTTAACCATAACAGAACCCAAGGCCGGCCTCTTAGAAAAAAATCAGCTTGCCCTGGCTCAGAAGCTAGCTGAGAAAAAGTCAGGCATGTCAAAGAAAGATATTGAGGAATTGGTTAAAAAGACAGCTGACTTCAATACTTGGAATAATGAAGTTACTTCAGACGAGGTCTTAAAATCATTAAGAGCAGTAGATCTTAAAGATATATCTATAGAGATGAAAGACCGCGAAATTAATGAAACCACAATTGATGGAGTCAAGCTCTGGTCTACCATTGCAGATGTGGATGGTATAAGTAAAATACAAGTAAATATTGATTTAAGCCATCTTACCATGGAGGAGCTTTCATATCTAAAATTCTACCTTGATATGCTAAGTAATGGTATGGATACTGAGGATCGTTCAGAGTTGCAGGTAATGAATGATGTAACAAATAGCTTATACAGTTTTTCATATTCAATTGAAGCTGTTTCTGATAACAAAAAGGATACATCTGCGCATCCAATATTAAGTATTAGCTATTATAGCTTTGAGGATGAGTATAAAGATACATTTGACTTAGTATATGACATTCTATTACAGTCAGATATAGCTAATATCGAAACATATGGAAAGAGAACTATTACGAATCTTAAATCTAGTTATAACATGCAATTTGCAGAGCCATTTAATATAGCCCAATACCGTAGTATGGCCTATACAAGTGCAAGTTATAGGATAATTAATTATCTTAATGGATTGGATTATTATAAGTTCATACTAACATTGGAGAACGAGTTAGCTTCTAATCCTACAAATATATTCTATAAATTAAATGAAACACGTGCTAAGGTATTTAATAAAGGCTATATGCATGTTCTGTATGCAGGTGATTCTAATGGACTTGATAAATTCAAGAAGGCTATGCCTGATTTTACCAATAAGTTTACTGATATAAGTTTTGGGAAAAAGGAATACAGCCTACCAAGACCTGCCAAGAGAGAAGCGATGATGATTAACTCACCAGTTCAATACCTATGGGTAAATGCAAGCCTTTCAGAAAATGATGTTCCAAGCAGTCAAAAGGGTCTTGTAATTAGCACAGTTTTGAATAATCTTATGCTCACTCCTGAGATCCGATTAAGAGGAGGGGCTTACGGGGTTGGTGCTTCATTTACAGATAATAATTATATAGCATATACTTACAGGGATAGCAATTTTGTTAATTCACTTAATGTAATTGGCGCTACTGATGAATTCCTAAAGACTATTATCCCATATATGACAGAAGAAACATTAGAAAGCTATATAATGTCCTTGTTCGGTAGCCTGAATCTGAGTAATGGTGAAATAAATGATGCCTTGCAGGTTCTTGTTGAAGAATATTATGGTCTTTCAATTGAAGACAAAATTGCTATACTTGAGGAAGTGAAGAAAACTTCTAGCGAAGATTTTGAAGCCTATGTTGATTACCTGTCTAGAATAAATGAGAATTTCAATTACATTGTTGTAGCATCACCTAGTGAAATTAATGAAAATAAAGAGTTATTTGATGAGGTTATAACACTAGACTAGATAATCATCTAAGCCATAAGTACCATAGCTATAATCATAATGCACCGTGTACAATGAGGGGTAATCTTGTACACGGTGTTAAAATTAATGGCTTATCATTTGTACTTGTTAAAAAATGTTTGCCTGAATTGACTAGTTAGTGTAGAATATGCTTAATATGTCTACTTGTAGGGAAATAGGGGAGAGTTTATGAAGGAATTACTACTTAAAAGAAAAGGGAAGTTTATACAGTATCTTATTGCAACCTTTATGTTTATTATAAGCCACTTCGCTGAAATTGGGGTATTTGCTTTAATTTTTGGAGCAATCGAAAAGGGAGATTTACAGTATTTTAAAAAGGTTGCCATTATAACAATTATATATATTATGTACTCACCAATAAGCTATCTTGTATCAAGGCTTCTGCGTATTCGTTATATGAGAGATACTATATTAGATGTTCGCAAACAGGCATTTGACAAAATCATCAATATGCCCTTTAAGCAATATTCGCAAAAATCTAAGGAAGTATATATATCTAATCTGATTAATGATGTTAATAATTTTGAAAATAAATTTTTTATTAATCTTCTTAATTATCTTATTAATATTGGAATGTATGGTATAGCATTAATATTTCTATTACTAATAGACTTTAAGCTGGCAATTGGTATGTTTATGTTTTCACTGGTCTTGTTTTTCTTGGCAAATCTATTCACCAAGAAAACCACTGCCCTTGAAAAGGAGATTTCAGCAACAAGTGAAGTCTTTACTACAGATATGTCCAATACCTTTAATGGACTTGAGATACTCAAGCTTAACAATATTGAGGATAGTTTTTTAAGGAAAAGTATAGGGACTATTAACCGTTTGGAGAAGAGAAAGTATATGTCAAATGTATTTAGTCATCTTCAAAGGGATGTTATATATATACTAGCATTTGTAGTATCAGTAGTGGTATTGGTATATCTGGGTTATGAACTACAGGCAGGTATGAATCTTACAGAGGCTACCTTTGTATTTATGCTCAGTAGCTCTATAAGTAATTATCTAATCAGCGCCTTTCCCAATTGGAATCAGGTTAAGGCTTCTACTGCTATATATGAAAAGATAGCAAAGCCGGAGGAGACCACCATCAAGATTGGTATGGGAACAAATGACTTCAAGTTTGAGGATAGGATAGAGCTAACTAATTTAAGCTTTTCATTTGATAAGAAAATTATATTGAAGAATGCCTCCTTTACTATCGAGAAGGGTAAAAAATATCTTATAAAAGGTGTTAGTGGAGCAGGTAAGACCACCTTACTAAATCTTCTTGCTATGATTCATGATGACTATGATGGCAAGATAACAGTGGATGGTGTAGATTACCGTGATATATCAGAAAAGTCATTTCATGATAAGGTTGCTTTTATATATCAAGATGTTTTCTTGTTTGAAGATACGATTAAGAATAATATCACTCTCTATAAGGATATACCAGATGAGCAAGTGGACTATGCTGTAAAAGTCAGTGGACTTGAGCCTATCTTGGAGGAGAAGTCAAATGGGATATATGAGAGACTTTCTGAGAACGGTAAAAATCTATCAGGCGGACAGAGGCAGAGAATATCCATTGCTAGAGCGATAGCGAAAAATGCTGAGATTTTATTTGTAGATGAGGGTACCTCCAGTCTTAATGAAGAGCTGGGTAGGGATATAGAGAAAACATTTTTAGAACTTAATAACACGGTAATTGCTATCAGCCACAGATATTATGAGGGAATTACAGAGAATTATGACTATGTAATTGAACTAAAGAATGGCTTGGTTCATAGATTCCCTGCCAAGGAATATTTTGAAGAGGTGATAAGATGCTAAAAAAATATATAAAGATAATACCATACTTTATTTTAGCTTTGATTGTCACTGGAATTAATGCCGTTTTAGATGGTCTTGTTAATATTAGAATCATGAAGATGCTTGATTTAGCCATAGCTGGCAAAATGGATGCAATGAAGCAAATGATTCCACAAATGCTTATTATGGCAACTCTTTTGGTTCCCATGGGAATATTGGTAGGAGTAACCAGCAGCTACTATAGGAGAAAGGCCAATGTTGCTTTAAAGAAATATTATATGCAAAAGGTATTTGCTAAGAATATAGCTGAGTTTCAGAAGGAGAACAATGCCAAGTACATGTCTTCGATGACAAATGATTTTAACACCTTGGAGATGAATCTTATTAATGGGATCTTTAGTGTGTTTGAAGGGCTGATGACATTTTTGGTAGGGATTTGGCTTCTTTCTACAGTTGACCCAAGGATGATTATATTGGCCTTTATACTTATAGCTATTAATTTGCTTATATCTATATTAACCTCAAAGCCAACTAAAAAGGCTAATAAGGAAAGAAGTGATATGTTTGATAGCTATACCTCATATATTAAGGAGGTACTATCGGCCTTTCATATTGTAAAGAACTATAATCTTCAAAAAAGAGTGACAGATGATTATTATAAGAAAAGTGAAGAGATCCAGCAAAAGGGCTTTATCATAGAGAAGATGCTGTCCTATATATTCAGCTCACAGAATTTTCTTATGAATGGTTCCATGCTTGGGGTTATTATTGTGGCCGGGTATTTTGCCTTATTGGGCAGGGTAACAGTTGGTGGCTTGTTACTGGTTGTAAATGGTATCCAGAAGATGAGCTGGCCCTTGTTTAATATAAGTGAAAGCCTCCCCAAGTTATTTATATCGGGGGACCTGATTCGTAAGATGGAGAAGACATTAGAGAATTCTGATACTTATACTGAGACTGTGGATCTGCCTGAATTTAAGGATAAGATAGTATTTGATAATGTAGAGTTTCTCTATGAGGATTCCGAGCAATTAATATTATCAGATGTTAATTTCCAGATAAAAAAGAATGGTAAATACCTGGTTGTAGGTCCCAGTGGAGGTGGTAAATCCACCCTACTTAAGCTCTTTAGAAAATACTTCAATCCAACAGCAGGTGTGATAACCATAGATGGACATAATCTTAAGGATGTTAAGCGAGAGGATTATTATAAACTTATAGGTAATATTGAACAGCAGGTGTTTTTATTTGAGGATACCGTAAGAAATAACCTTACCCTATATAAGGATTACACCGATGATGAGATATACGAGGCCATCCAGGCGTCTGGGTTGACGGATTTTGTTAAGCAGCTACCTGACGGTCTAGATACGATAATATATGATAACGGCAAGAATATTTCTGGTGGTGAAAGAAGTAGGCTGGTTATAGCAAGAGCGCTTCTGAGTAAAACGGGGATTCTTCTTATGGATGAAGCCTTTGCATCGCTTGATATGGAGCGGGCAAAAGAGATAGAAAAAACTATTTTAGGCCTTAAAGATATGACAGTAATTAATGTAAGCCATATTATATTCAATGATACAAAGGATCTATATGACAGAGTTCTAACGGTCAAGAAGACTATAACCTAAGAGATAGATAATGCCTCTGAATTGTTTTATATTCGGAGGCATTTTTGTTATTTGTCCTATTACATAAAAACGCTCAGCATTTATTTTCTACTTGCTGGTTAGGATATGCTTTAGGAGGTGTTCTATATATTCAGTTAGCTGATCCTCTTGAAGAAGGAAATCTGTGTGTATCTCTACAAATGAAGTTTTGTCCTTATGGCATTTTTTGAAGCTTGGTGATATAAGAGGACTATACTGTGGAGCAAAAAGCCCCTGCTTCTTAGTATAACAGTTAGAAGGCTTTGCTCTAACTCGATAATCCTTGTCCACATATATGGCTAGGCTCTTATGAACGGCCCGATCTTCGTCTGGGAGATAGTAATAATCCTGATAATTATCATAAAAGTGTTTTAATTCCCCATCATAGATATCTATTGTGATTAAGGCTGATTCTTTATAAGCATTTATATATATGAAATCATTACCAAAGCTAATTCTTATGGGAAGACTAAAGTTATATCCAATGCGGATGTTGAATTTTCCCTTGTCCACACCAGCTTGAAGGATATGAAAGGGTTTTTCAAAAAGGTCACAATAATATAAGATAGGGAGTATCCTAACAAGTCCCTTTATATCATCTTCATTGTGCAGCAGTAGGGCATTTAGCAATTTGTCAGCTTCAGAAGCCTTATCTGAACTATTAGCATCTGTGGACTTATTAGCTGATTTATGGCCCCTTAGTGTTCTTAAATTCTCAATATGCCTCTTTCCGAGATAGCTTTGGTATACCTCAATAAGCTCACCACCACTAAAGGTATCCTCCCTGTCCACCTTAAGGAAAGACTCAACAGTTTTTTGCTTATAGTTATTAAGCTTTAAGAACTTCTTTATAGGAGATATTTTCTTATAAATATCTAAACTTTGGATATCATTAAAAGAGTAATCAAGCTTTAGTAATTCACACTTTTTTGTTAGATATGGAATGTCAAAGCCTGTACCATTAAAATGAATGAGAAGCTCATATTCCTTAATAAACTCAAAAAAGCTCTTAATAAGCAGAGCCTCCTCCTTGATGTCTTCAGAGAACCATTGAATCATATGTAATAAGCCATTCTCTATATAGATGCAACCTATAAGGTATAGATATGTGGTATCTGCAACAAAACCGGTAGTCTCTATATCAAAGAAAGCTATTTTATCTGTTTTATATTCTATTTCTATAGGATAGTCTAGGGTTAGATCAAGGGCTAACTTTCTTGTTATCATAGCTATTCTCCTTTTCATTTTATATTTTAGCATATATAAGATGAAAAACAATGAATTATTCTTATGAATATGCTAAAATAGTATAAAGTTATAGATGTATTTATTAGAAGATATAGCATTCTATGTGAATCGTGTTCACAGTGAATATATCAGAAGAAAAGACTTGATGGAAGGGGAAGGACAGTTGGGTAAGTATACTAAAGATGGTGTTTCAGGTAGTATAGAGAAATCCTTAAGTGGAGTGCTTAGGGCTGTAATTGTAGGTATTTTGGTGCTTATACAATTCGTTCTTATAATCTATCTATCATATAAGCTTAGGGGATATACAGTGTATATCTATTCTTTTATACAGATACTTAGTGTCATTATAATTATTATCTTAGTCAATGATAATAGGAATGTATCATATAAAATCAGCTGGATATGCATAATAGCAGCCTTTCCTATTACTGGACATATAATGTACATGCTATGGGGTAACAACAGAGTCAAGAGGATAGACAAAATAGTTCTTGAGAAATTAGCCAAGGGCTATGGCTATTTAGACCAAGATCCTAGAGTAGTAGAGGAATTTGAGGATAGCAATCCTGATATGCTCCGAATGACGACTTATCTTCAGACCAATCATTTTCCTTTATATAAGAATAATCAGGTGGAATATTATCCCATGGCAGAGGAAGCATTTGAAGCTATATTCAAAGAGATAGATAAGGCAGAGAGGTTCATTCTAGTCAATTTCTTTATTATAGGCGAAGGGGCTCTATGGAATAGAATGCATCAGAGTTTATTAGCAAAAATAAAGAAGGGTGTTAAGGTATTATTTTTATATGATGATTTCGGAGCCATGCTTAGGACATCACGGACATTTAAAAGGGATTTAGAAAATGAAGGCTTTGAAGTAAGGGTGTTTAATCCGATACACCGTTATACAGATAAACTATATATGAATTATCGTACCCACCAAAAAATAGTGGTGGTAGATGGCAATGTTGGTTTTACAGGGGGCATGAATCTAGCTGATGAATATGTTAATTTAGTACCCCGCTTTGGAGTATGGAAGGATAATGCTATTAGGCTTACCGGAGATGCGGTATGGGGGCTTACGGTAACATTTTTGCAGATGTGGGAGGCATCAGAGGCATCTCGTCCTGTGGATTATGAGTATTTTAAACCTACAAAAGCATTTCCCAAAAACGATGTATTTTGTCAGGTTATATCTGATGGGCCAGCCAATAATCCAAGGAATCCGATGGAAGATTTCTATAAGCAGATGATATATTATGCTAAGAGGGTATTGTACATTACTACACCCTATCTTATAATTGAAGATGGAATGCGGGATGCATTAGCAACAGCTGCAGCAGGTGGGGTGGATGTGCGAATTATAACCCCCTATATTCCAGACAAGAAGAATGTCAAGGTGCTTACAAATTATAACTATGGTAGACTTCTTGCTGCAGGGGTTAGAATATTTGAATATAAGCCTGGTTTCATTCATGCAAAGACAATGCTAAATGAGGACTCAGCTATTGTCGGGACCATGAATATGGATTATCGTAGCTTCCATCTGCATTATGAATGTGGTGTATGGATATGTCACCATGATGTTATAAAGACAATTAAGGAAGACCTACTTAAAACCATGGAAGAATGCCATGAGGTAACTCTTGAGGAATGGGAAAACCGTCCTCTTTATATAAAGATTTATGAAAAGATTTTGAATTTATTTTCAACCTTGATGTAGAAATGGATGTAAAAAGGCAGGAGATTGACTCGTTAGTAGGTCCAAGAGTATTTGAATCTTAACTAATGTAGTTGGAGGAAACTATAATGTATACTAATCTATGTAAGCACTGTCATAAGCAATTTCGATCACGGTTTAAGGCATACACCTGCAGTGACTGTAGAAAAAAGGATGAGGATTTTTTTGATGAGATAGAAGCCTATCTTAAGGAATATCCAAATAGTAATGCTCTGCAGATATCTGATGCCCTGGGGATTACCGCCTATCAGGTTCTAAATTACCTGAAGGAAGGTAGGCTTAATATATCCAGGGGCCGCTTTGAACGTATTGATGACGATTTTGAATAAGCTTAACAAGAAAGTAAGAGGCGATAAAATGATTGGATTTATAAAGGGTGAGCTGGCAGAAATCAAAGAAAATTATATAGTATTGGAGACTGGCAATATAGGTTATGAGATAAATCTACCGACATCAGCTATATTGGACCTACCTCCAAGAAAAAGCACTATAAAGCTATATACATATTTGCATGTAAAGGAAGATGCACTTAGCCTTTACGGATTTTTGTCCAAGGATGATTTGGAGATGTTCAAGCTATTGATTACAGTCAATGGGATTGGGCCTAAGGGAGCCCTAGGTATGCTATCTGGTATTACAGCGGATGAAATTCGATTTGCAGTTCTTGCTGAGGATACCAAGGCCATAACTAAGGCCCCGGGAATTGGTCCTAAGACTGCCAGTAAAATTATACTTGAGCTGAAGGATAAATTTAAACTAGAATCTGCATTTGAACAAAAGCTTATGAATCAATCTGAAAAACTTAATTCCCAGAGCCTATATGGTAAAAGAGAGGAAGCTATTCAAGCGCTTTTGGCATTGGGATATTCCTCTTCAGATGCATATAAGATTATAAGCCAGATAGAAATTACAGAAGATATGGATACTGAGGAGATTTTAAAGCTCTGTTTGAAGAGACTATAGTAAGAGCTTTGTTTTATTGAAAATAAGGAGATGCACATGGCTAAGCGAATGATATCAACAGAACTTATGGAAGAGGACAGAAGGATTGAGAATACCCTTCGGCCTCAGATGCTTATAGATTACATAGGTCAAGCGAAGGTAAAGGAAAATCTTAAGATATATATAGAGGCGGCAAAGCAAAGAGAGGAAGCCTTAGATCATGTCCTCTTCTTTGGCCCTCCAGGCTTAGGTAAAACCACCTTAGCAGGAATTATAGCCAATGAGATGGGCGTTGGTATTAAGATAACATCAGGACCGGTTATAGAAAAGCCGGGAGAAATGGCGGCAATCCTTAATAATCTTCAGGAGGGTGATGTGCTATTTGTGGATGAAATCCACAGGCTAAATCATCAGGTTGAGGAGCTTTTATACCCAGCCATGGAGGATTATGTTATAGATATAGTCATTGGTAAGGGGGCAACAGCAAAATCCATACGCTTGGAGCTACCAAAGTTTACACTAATAGGAGCAACTACTAGAGCAGGGATGCTAACGCCTCCCCTAAGAGACAGATTTGGGGTTGTAAATCGTTTGGAGTTTTATTCGGTAGCTGAGCTTAAGCAGATAATAATTAGATCAGCTAGGGTATTAGGAGTGGAGATAGATGAGGAAGGGGCAGAGGAGCTGGCCCGCCGTTCCAGAGGAACCCCAAGACTAGCTAACCGCCTATTGAAGCGGGTAAGAGATTTCGCTCAAGTAAAGTATGACGGCAAGATAACCAAGGAGGTTGCAGGCTTCGCCCTTGATCTTCTTGAGGTGGACAGGCTGGGATTAGATCAAATAGATAGAGAGATCCTACTAACAATGATAGAGAAATTCGGTGGAAGACCAGTGGGTGTAGATGCTATTGCAGCTACCATAGGAGAGGATGTAGGTACCATCGAAGAGGTTTATGAGCCTTATCTAGTTCAAAATGGACTAGTTTTAAGAACAGCAAGGGGTAGAGTGGCATCAGATTTAGCATACAAACATATGGGTATTTCCAAGGTAACAGAATAATCTACTGCTTGTATAAAACAGTAAAATAGGATATAATCTGCTTATCGATGATTAGTCCAAGTTCATTTATTAGTTAAAGCATCATCATCCTGATTTCCAAAAGATTATAGGGGGCAAATGCAATGAATAAGTTTAACGATATTGAGGTTATCATCAATAACAAAAGATATACGTTAAGTGGATATGAGAGTGAGGAATACTTACAAAGGGTAGCTTCATATATCAACAGCAAGCATAATGAGTTCCGAAGCAGGGATGCATACAAATTCTTGGATTCTGACTTAAGAAACATCCTAATCCAGATCAATATAGCGGATGATTACCATAAGGCTAAGGAAAAGGTAAAAGAGATAGAGGAAGAGAACAACCAAAAGAGCAATGAAATATTTGACCTTAAGCATGAGCTAATTGCGACATCAACAAAGCTTCATTCAGCCGAGAAGGAAATCGAGACACTGAAAAATGAGATGAATGAGTATCAGAAGAAGATAGTCCGCCTTGAAACAGAATTACAGGAAGTGGAAAGAAAACGATAATACAGATTGCTATAGCTGTCCAAGAAAGTGATACATACCTTACAGGAAGTGTAAGCCGTATCCTGCGGACAGCTTTTTTGGTACCAGGTACTGTACCGGGTACCGTACCCGGTACAGATAGAAAGAGGTAGATATGAAGAGGAAGATTGAGATACTGGCTCCGGCCGGTTCGTATGAAAGTATGAGAGCAACCATGAATGCTGGTTGTGATGCAGTATATATGGGAGGAAGTAGATTTGGTGCGAGGGCCTATGCGGATAATCCTGATGAGGACGCACTCATAAGGGCAATTGAGGAGGCTCATCTTAGAAATAAAAGGCTCTATCTGACTGTTAATACTCTGGTGAAGGAGGAGGAGAGACAGAGCCTGCTTTATGATTATTTGGAGAAATATTATCTTGCTGGATTAGATGCAGTAATCGTACAGGATGTGGGGGTTATGCATTTTATTCACAGGCATTTTCCCGAGCTTCCTATCCACGCTAGTACACAGACCACCATTACCATGGCAGAGGGGGCGAATTTACTAAAGGATATGGGAGTTACCAGACTGGTTACTGCCAGGGAGCTGTCTTTTAAGGAAATAAAAAATATAAGCAATAATTGTGATATGGAGATTGAAACTTTTGTACATGGGGCCCTTTGCTATTGCTATTCGGGTCAATGTCTTATGAGCAGTATGATCGGGGGAAGGTCCGGCAACAGAGGAAGATGCGCGCAACCTTGTAGGATGCCCTATCAGTTTTTTTCAGAGGGTAAACTGATATCATCCAAGGACAAACCTTATTTGCTAAGTCCAAAGGATATAAATACTCTAGCCTTTATACCGGATTTAATTGAAGCGGGTGTGACTTCCTTTAAGATTGAAGGTAGGATGAAGAGCCCCGAATATGCCGCTGGTGTCACATCAATGTATAGGAAATATGTTGATTTATACCTATCTGAAGGTAAGGAGGCCTTCCTTGGCTACCTGGAACAAGATGATTATAAAAAGGATATGCTGGACCTAATGGACCTTTATAACCGAGGAGGTTTTTCACAGGGCTATGGTAAAAGCTACAATGGAAAGGTCATGATGTCTACAATAAGGCCAAATCACAGCGGTGTACCAGTGGGTGAAATTAGCACATCTATGAAAGGAAATGTTCAAATACTTCTTAGTGAAGATGTCAATGCTCAGGATATTCTTGAAATCAGGAATAAAGAGCATAAGCCTATATATGAATTCACAGTTAAGGATAATACACCTAGCGGTGGTATTCTTAGGACCAGAGTGGGTATGATTGCCTATAAAAATAAGAATAATAATCATAAGGATCAGGCAGTTTCATTAGATATCAAAGTTGGAGACAAGGTATATAGGACAAGGAATAATGCCTTACTTAAAAATATAGGAGATAAATATATTAACAAGGATAGGAAGCATGATATTAAAGGCTTTTTGTATGCTAAGACGGGTGAAAGACTGCAGCTTACACTTAGCTATAATAATCAAACTGTGACAGCATATCATAATATTGTAGAAGCTGCCATAAAACAGCCTATGACAAAGGAGAAGCTAGTGGCATCTATTGATAAGCTTGGAGACACCTTATTTGCCTTTAGTGAGCTTATAGTTGAAGCAGAGAGTAATATCTTTGTCCCTGTAGCATGGTTAAATGAGATAAGAAGGGAAACTATTGCCATGCTAACTAAGGCAATAATTTGCTCATATCATAGAAGCCCAACTAGTGAAAGTGTTAGCATTGATAATCAAAGCAGGAGGTCTATCGACAGGCCTACTATAAATGTAGCTGTCACAACTAAGGAACAGTTTACGCTAGCTGTATCCTATGCTGAGATTAGCTCAATATATGCAGATTATGAGGATTTTACCCTAGAGCAAATTATAGAGATGGCAGAACTAACATATGCTTCTGATAAAGCCTTTTATATACTTTTACCCCATATCTGTAGACTCACTGCTTATGAAAGGCTTAGTAAGGATATAGCTAGGCTAATAAATTACGATGAGGTAAATGGTTTCATTATTAAGAATTTTGAAGAGGCTAAACTTCTACTAAGTATCTTTGAGAGTAACAAGAAGCAAAAGGAGCTAATATTAAATCATAATATGTATATATTTAACAAGGAAGCTAAGCAATTCTGGACTGAGAAGGGTATAAATCAGTTTACTGCACCCATTGAGCTCAACGAGAATGAGCTAAAATCTTTGGGTTTACAGGATTGTGAGCTTATGGTTTATGGATATCTTCCGGTTATGGTATCTGTTCAATGCTTACACTCCACCACAGACAGCTGTAATAAGTGTAGTGCAGGAGAAAATAGAATGGATTATCTGCTGGATAGAATCAATAAGAAATTCTATGTTAAGACCCACTGTAGCAGCTGTTACAATATCATCTACAATGGGCAGCGTCTATCCTTACTTGGCCAAGCTGATAAGGTTAAAGAACTAAGACCAAAGGGCATAAGACTGGATCTTACCCAGGAAGCATATGATGAAGCAAAGGCAGTATTAGATGCTTATTGCCAGGTGTTTGCCCATGATAGGAAAGCCCATTTGGCATATGATAATATTACAACAGGTCATTTTAAGCGGGGCGTAGACTAGGTTGCTAGGAGCTGGTAGACAAGAGTTATAATAGCAAATATTAAGCAGGTGAAGGAATGCGGATAGTAATAGAAATAACTAAATATCTTATGCTTATCATGATGGGAGCCTATACCTACCATGCTTTTAAGGCGTCAGCTAAGAAGAATGATAATGCCCTTAAGAAAACCTTTAGGCAGATGACTATCTTCCTTTTTCTCTTTCATTTTACTGGCTATTTTACTATGTATATACAGCTACAAAGTGAGAAGTTGTTACTGCTATACGGTGGGCAGGTCGTGCTTTTTATTCTTGTCCTTGGTTTCTATAAAATTATATATCCAACCATATCGGGACTGCTTATAAGAAATATGCTTATGCTTTTGTCTATAGGCTATATAGTGCTTACCAGGCTATCCTTCGATAAAGCAGTTCGCCAATTCATAATTAGTGGGGTCGCTTTAGGACTTGGCCTCTTAGTGCCTATATTTGTACAGAGGTTTAGTTCTATAAGAAAATATGGATGGATATATGGAATAGTGGGACTTGCATTCTTGGTATTGGTACTACTAGTCGGTACAGAAAATTACGGTGCTACAAGCTGGTTAACTGTGTTTGGCTTATTTACTATCCAGCCAACTGAATTTGTGAAGCTGCTATTTGTATTTTGCATAGCCTGTCTATATTCGGAGAAAACTGATTTTAAGCGGGTCTGTGCTGTGACGGCGATGGCAGCAGGGACGGTGTTGGCTGTGGTTTTTCAAAGGGATTTGGGAGGAGCATTGATATTCTTTGTCACCTATATCTTTATGTTATATAGCGCCACAGGAAAGCACCTATACCTACTCTCAGGTCTAGCTGGGGGAAGTGTAGCATCCTGGGTAGCATATAAGCTCTTTGACCATGTAAAGGTAAGGGTCATGGCATGGAGAAATCCCTTTGTATATATTGATAAGGAGGGCTATCAGATATCCCAGTCCCTTTTTGCTATAGGTACAGGAGGCTGGTTCGGAATGGGTCTTTATCAGGGCCTGCCAACCACTATCCCTGTGGTTGACAGTGACTTTATCTTCTCAGCTATATCTGAGGAGTTTGGAGGCTTATTTGCCCTGTGCCTTATATTGCTATGTCTTAACTGCTTTTTGCATATTATAAATGTATCCCTTAAGACAAGAGATAGCTTCTTCCGCTTATTGTCCCTGGGCTTTGGAGTAATGTTTGGTTTTCAGGTCTTTTTATCCATAGGGGGAGTCATAAAGTTTATTCCTTCTACTGGGGTTACTTTACCATTTATCAGCTCTGGAGGAAGCTCCATAGTAGCTGTTATTATGATGTTTATGGTTATAGAAGGAATTATTAATGGTGATAATAGTCTAAATATTAGAAAGGCAGATGCTAATATAGCTGATGATATCCATGAAGAATAAAGGCGAAAAAAACAAGCATATAGGATTGAAAGATAAATCCGCATTGAATCAAGAACCATCAGTGAGTAAGGATACAGGAAGAAAGACTATACTATCTATAGTATATATCTTCGTGGGACTCTTTGTTCTAATGATGGGCTATTTTACATTCTTCTTATTGGCAAAGAGTGATGATGTGATTAACTCCACCTACAATCTTAGGCATGATGTATTGGCAAAAAGAATAATCCGTGGAAATATTATGTCATCTGACGGTGAGATACTAGCAGAAACCATCACAGATGAAGATGGAAATGAAATTCGAAGCTACCCCTATGGTGATATGTATGCCCATGTTGTAGGAAGGGTTATGCGAGGTAGGGCGGGAATCGAAGAAATGGAGAATATTACATTGCTTACATCCTACAGCAACTCAGCTGAAGCAATGTATAATGATCTTGTTGGAGTTAAGAATCCAGGAAATAATGTTATATCCACCTTAGACCATAAGCTGAGTAAGGTGGCTTATGATGCGTTAGGAGAAAATAGGGGAGCAGTTGTAGCAATAGACCCTAGGACAGGAAAAATACTAGCCATGATTTCAAAGCCCTCTTATGATCCCAATAATATTGATCAGAATTGGGAAAGTATTTCTGAGGATTCTGACAATGAATCTCCTTTGCTTAATAGAGCATCCCAGGGCTTATATCCTCCGGGTTCCACCTTTAAGCTTGTTACTGCTCTTGCCTATATGAGGGCTAATCCAGATTATCTTGATTATAATTATAAATGTAAGGGAACTACTGACTACGAGGGTATGACTATAAGTTGCAGCAATAATAAGGTCCATGGAAATCTTGACCTAAAAGAAGCATTTTCAAAATCCTGTAATACGTCATTTTCAACTATTGGTAAGGAACTGGCTATTGATGACTTTCGTCAACTAAGTGAGAGTTTATTCTTTAACAAACCACTACCGGCCAGGATTTCCAATAATCCCAGTAGTTTTCTACTAAAGACGGGTGAATCTGGTGTAAAAGAATCTATGCAGACAGCTATAGGGCAAGGAAGGACTTTGATTAGCCCCCTTCATAATGCTATGCTGGCCGCCACAGTAGCAAATGGTGGCATTATGATGAAGCCCTATGTAATAGATAGAATAGAAAGTGCTGGTGGTAGACTACTAAAAGGTTATATACCAGAGGAAGTGGCAAGGCTTATGACAGCCGAGGAGGCCGATTATCTAAAAAGTCTTATGCGTAGTGTTGTTACAGATGGAACAGCATCCAGATTAAATAAGCTTGATGTTAAGGTGGCTGGAAAGACTGGAACCGCCGAGCAGGAAGGGAAGAAGCCCCATAGCTGGTTCATAGGTTATGCACCTGCAAATAATCCGAGGATTGCTATTAGCATTATTGTAGAGAATAAAGGTTCAGGCAGTGAGTATGCTTTACCTATCGCAGAGAAGATGTTTAATGCATATTTTAATTAGTGAGAATGAAATTTGATAACTGTTTTAAAAGGTGTGAAAAAGCGTGAATGGTAAAACATCCAGTAGATTGAAGATATCAGCTATCCTATTTGTGACAAATTCATAAAAATAAGTTGATATATTCGTCATATTGATGTATACTTAAGGATAGTCAAAGGTGACACACCAAGAAGCAGGAGGAATTGCGATGATTGAGGCAACGAGCTGTGGTGGTGTAGTTATATTCAGAGGAAAGATTCTATTACTGTATAAGAATTACAAAAACAAATACGAAGGGTGGGTGCTACCCAAAGGAACAGTTGAGGACGGAGAAGAGTATAAGGAGACTGCAATCCGAGAAGTAAGAGAGGAAGCTGGAACAAATGCTTCTATCATAAAATATGTCGGTAAAAGTCAGTATTCCTTTAGCACCCCGCACAATACAGTATTAAAGGATGTTCATTGGTATTTAATGATGTCTGATAGCTATTATAGCAAACCACAACGGGAAGAGTATTTTATGGACTCAGGGTATTATAAGTTTCACGAGGCTTATCATCTTTTGAAGTTTGCCAATGAAAAGCAAATCTTGGAGCGAGCATACAATGAGTATATCGATCTAAAGAAGGGTAATCTCTGGGGAAGCAAAAAATATTTCTAGAAAATTTAAGAATAGGGACATTCCATGAAGGAATGTCCCTATTCTTAATATAATAGGACAATAGGTCCTATTATATAAAAATACGCTCCGTAATGCGCACTCACGCGCTTTGTATATTGCCAGCAAAGCTGGCCGCGTTTCGGCAAAAGCTTGCATAGCTAGCTTAGAGAGTTTCGCAAGCGAAATTCTCTTTTAGATTTCATTTTCTGATTCTATAATAGCACAAATTCCTTAATTTTTCAAGTCTTGTAAAAAAGTAGCCATGGTCTTAAAATGAGTAGATAATTTAGAAAAGGGGGTATCTTGTTTGAAATATGAGTTAGATGAGCTACTTATATTGGTGAAAGAATTAAGTGAAATATACACAAGCAAAGAAAGTACTTCCATAACCTATGAAAGGGCACAGCAACTAATGGATGCGGTTTTGTATTGTATCCATGAAAATGAAATGATAAGTGATGAAACACTGACTGATCTTATTATCTCTAATCATAATAAGAAAATAACAGCCAGAGAAGCCTATGATACTGGATATAGATTGGTTGTTGACAAGATTAAAAAGGCTAATGAATTATATAATAGGATTATACTAGATTTTAATGATTATAGAAATAGGGCTTATCATGATACTGTACTCAAAGGGATACCAGAATTCTTCAAATGGTATGATCCCAGATTAAACCCTATGGATCATATAATTCTGGCTGATTATCCTGTTTTAAAGAATGTTTATGGACTAAATGGGATTGATTTTATTTATCCTTATCTAACTTGTATAGAGAAGGAGCAGAAATTCTTATTAATGTTTCCTGAAGAATATATAATAGAAATTTTACAACATTATCATTCGGACTTTGAAGAATTACTAATTAATATAACTGCGATTGTGCTTAAGAATGTATTGGTAAATATGCTATTAGGGCTAAGGGTAGATAAGACAAAGTTGGATCAAGATGATTATAAGAAGCTATCAGGCATTTTAAATAATCTAAGTGCGGTGAAGCTTGATGAAATCATGTACCTAAATTTGCGAAGGTTAATTAATAAAATATATTCAGGGGATGAGGGTATGTATGATTATCTGTCTAATGAGATAGCTAATATTACAGCTGAGCTAAAAAATGCGTCCTCTAACAATTGTCTAGCTAATATTATATAGGAGGTATCTATGGAGAGTAATTTCTTTGAATTAATGCAGGTCCAGCAACAGAAGCAGGAAATGGCAAAAATACTTGAATGTAACAATAATACTTCTGAATTCGGCTTAGTATTATCTGAAGAAGATGTAAATAAGCTAATGCTAAGCCGTAAGCTTTTGCTTACTGAAAACCAGAGAGTGGAGTTTGGAGAAGGTATTCTACCCAAGATAATACATTATTTTTGTGATTCGCAGTATATTAATCAGGATAATTATGCGGATTCTCTAGACCAACTTCAGGATATATTCTATCTATATAAAAATGAAACAGAGGATAGGTTAACGGATGACGAACTCTTAGATTTTATGAAGCAGCAGTTTGAGGAGGTTTGCTTCGGTGATTTTGAATATCTGAGCACTACCTGTCTGGAGCGTTATGCTAGAACCATAAGGGCAGGAGAATATAATCAGAAAAAATCCAGACTCCGGGATGAATATTCCTTAACTGACAAGGAGAATGAGTATAGTAAATTATCAGAAGAGGCAAGATGGGAGTATGAGGTCTATAAAATGAAGTTGGAGGATTTGTTTTAAAAAAAGGAGCTGCATAGCTCCTTTGACTTTATAGAAAATCATGTAGTTTTTGTTGCAAATTAATGGTACAATTATAAATAGTCAATGCGGATGGAGGGACTCGAACCCTCACACCCTCGCGAGCGGCAGATTTTGAGTCTGCTGCGTCTGCCATTCCGCCACATCCGCTTAGCAACTTTGATAATTTTATCATAATTAATTTTATAATTCAAGTATGAATATAAATATTCTTTATTAGAGAGCTTAATTATCAATTCTACTGTAGAATAATATAAAAAGGAGCATGTAAATGACCTGTATGAAGGCTCAAGGTTTAATAACTGCCTTTATTAATGATGAACTGAATATAGGCGAATTGGAGGAGTTTGTCAGTCATATGCAGGCCTGCGAGGAATGCAGGGAAGAGCTTGAGGTCTACTATGCTCTATTAACAGCAATGAAGCAGCTGGATGAGGACAGGAACCTGTCAGATGATTTCAATCAGGAGTTGAAGGAAAAATTAGATAGGGCACAGGAAAGAATCATCCATCTAAGGTATAATTATTATCGAAAGAAGGGTGTAATGTTATTAATAATTATCAGTATGACAGTGCTTTTTAGCTTATATCATTATTTTACACCAAAAGATATAGGTAATCCGGTGAAGGAAAGTAGATTTAAGCTAAGATTTTCTTTCATGGAGGACAGGTTTGAAGGACCCACCGAGGAACTTAACAGATATCTTGAAGAACTAAAGAATAAGGCTGTAGAAACAGCAGAGTAGAACATGTAGATAGTATCTTGAGAAGGAGGATTTCGTAGATATAGCTACGAATAAATATATATGGATAAAAAAATCGTATTAATAGATGGACATAGTATTCTTTTTAGAGCATTTTATGGGCTTCCTGACCTGACTACCTCTAAGGGAGAGCATACCAATGCTATATTGGGCTTCTTAAATATCCTTTATAAGATAATAGATGAGGAAAAGCCACAGTATCTTGCGGTTGCTTTTGATACCCATCATCCTACTTTTAGGCATAATATGTATACCGAGTATAAAGGCACAAGAAAGCCTATGCCAGAGGAACTTAGAGAGCAGGTTCCTGTGATGAAGGATGTTCTTAGGGCTATGAATGTGCTTGTAATTGAAAAGCCTGGCTTTGAGGCTGATGACGTCCTTGGAACCCTTGCTACTCAGGCTGAGAAGGATGGTTATATTGTGTCCTTAGTATCAGGTGACAGGGATCTCTTACAGTTGGCCTCTAATAAAATCAAGATTAGGATACCCAAGACAAAGAGAACAGGTACAGAGATTGAGGATTATCTAGCAGATGATGTACAGGATAAATACAAGGTTACTCCTAAGCAATTTATAGATTTAAAGGGACTTATGGGTGATACATCCGATAATATTCCTGGTGTACCCGGTGTCGGTCCAAAGACTGCTGAAAAACTTATAGTCCAATATCAGTCCATTGAAAACTTATATGAGCATATAGATGAGCTGAAACCAAGCAAGGTGACAAGCTCCTTAATAGAGAACAAGGAACAAGCATTTTTATCAAAGGAGCTAGCTACAATCTGTACAGACTGTGAGCTAGAGTTTCGGATTGAGGAAGCTGTCCTTGATAATATGTACAATGAAGAAGTATATATATGGTTTAAGAATTTAGAGTTTAAGAATTTACTATCTAGATTCCAGGATATGGAGATAGACACTTCCTTGGAAATTGAAAAACATTTCAAGCTTGTAGATGATCTAGCTGAAGCAAATAGGGTCTTCGATAGCATTAAGCCTATGGAAGGACATAACATAGGACTACAAATGATAATAGACAAGGATGAACTACTAGGAGTAGCTATATGCTTAGGCGAAAATAAGCTATACCTTATAAGCTGCCTTGGTATGATAACAAGGGATTATATATCCGAAAGACTAGAGCAGTTAATTAAGAGCAAGGTAGTGGTAGCGCTAATCGGACTTAAAGAACAGCTAGCATATTTTAAGGCAAATGAGAAGGATCAGATATTTGACTGTGTAATCGCTGCCTATCTATTAAATCCGCTTACTGATAGCTATCACTATGATGATATTGCTAGGGATTATCTTGGTATGACCATCCCATCTAGGCAGGACCTGCTAGGGAAGATGGAGCTTGGTAAGGCTAGGGATGATATGCCTAAGGAATATTTAGCCTATGGATGCTATAGTGCATATGTGGCTTATGCAGCAGCACCAAGGTTAAGGAAGCTACTTACTGAGGAAGCTATGCTTAATCTATTTGAAGATATAGAGATGCCTCTTGTTTATACTCTTTATGATATGCAGACGAGGGGTATAGGTGTGAACAAGGAGGCTTTAAAGGAATACGGGGATTATCTTGAGGTGGGGATCCTTTCCTTGGAAAAGCAGATTTATGAACTGGTTGGAGAAGCCTTTAATATTAATTCTCCTAAACAGCTGGGAATTATCCTATTTGAGAAACTGCAACTACCCTTTGCTAAGAAGACTAAGACAGGCTATTCCACAGCAGCTGATATATTGGAAAAGCTACAGAGTGAGCATCCGGTTATATCCATGATTTTGGAATACAGGCAGCTTACTAAGTTGAAATCCACATATGCAGACGGGCTGGCTGTATATATACAAGAGGATGATAGAATCCATGGTAAGTTCCATCAGACCATAGCTGCAACCGGCAGAATAAGCAGTACAGATCCCAATCTTCAGAACATTCCAATCCGAATGGAGCTGGGAAGAAAGATAAGAAGGGTATTTATTCCTAAAGAAGATTATGTATTTCTAGATGCAGACTATTCTCAGATTGAGCTTAGGGTGCTGGCCCATATGTCGGGTGATGAGAGACTTATAAGGGCCTATAAGGAGGCCAAGGATATCCACAGAATTACAGCAGCTGAGGTCTTCCATACACCATTTGATGAAGTAACCCCGCTTCAAAGGAGTAATGCTAAGGCTGTTAACTTTGGAATTATATACGGTATCAGCTCCTTTGGTCTGGGACAGGATTTAAATATTAGCAGAAAAGAAGCAGAGCAATTTATACAGAAGTACTTCCAAACCTATCCAAAGATTAAGAATTATCTGGATGGATTGGTGGCAGAGGCAAAGGAGAAGGGCTATTCTACTACCCTATTTGGACGTAGAAGACCTATTCCTGAGCTTACATCTAGTAATTTTATGCAACGTTCCTTTGGTGAGAGAGTAGCCATGAATTCACCAATTCAAGGAACAGCGGCTGATATAATTAAGATTGCTATGAATCGTGTTAATCAAAGATTGAAGGAAAATAATATGCGCTCACGGTTAATCCTACAGGTTCATGACGAGCTCTTAGTCGAAGCTCATAAGGACGAGATAGAAGAGGTAAAGCGTATTATGATTACTGAAATGCTAGGGGCAGCTAATCTTGATGTCCCTCTTGAGACTGAAGTTAAGACAGGTAACAACTGGTATGAAACCAAGTAAGATAAAACTAGAACAAGAATAGGGTTCTAGCTAAGAAGGAGAATGTTATGAAGGTTATAGGTATTACAGGGGGTATTGGTAGCGGAAAATCTTTAGTTGCAGATATCATGATTAAGAAGTATAAGGCTTATTTAATCAATTCTGACTGTATCGCTAAGGAGCAGATGATGCCAGGAGCTATAAGCTATCAGGGGGTGGTTGATTATTTTGGTAAGGAAATTCTTTTGGAGGATGGTTCTATAGACAAAGGAAAACTTGCCGAAATCGTATTCTCAGATAAGCAGAAGCGGCTTAAGCTAAATAGCCTTACGCACCCCAATGTACTAGTTGAGGTTAAAAAGATTATAGCTGAGAAAAGAGCCAGCAATTCCGTACCCTATTGTATAATTGAAACTGCTTTAATGATAGAAGCTGGGTATGATTTTGTATGTGATGAGGTATGGTATGTGCATTCATCATATGATTTGCGCCGTAACAGACTTAAGCAATATCGTAGCTATTCTGATGAGAAGATAGAAGCAATATTTGAAAGCCAAAGCAAGGATGAGGATTTTTTTAAGGCATATAAAAAAGTCATATATAATGATAGAGATTTGTGTAAATTAGAATATCAGATTGATAATTTGCTTGCAGAAATCAACTAAAGAAATCGAGCCGGTTTTTTCTTGACAAAAGGTTTCAAATGGGGGATACTCTATAAGAATATTAAGCTATTTACACATTCTATACTAAGATAGGAAGATTGACATGAAATTATGCAGTATTGCAAGTGGCAGCAGTGGAAATTGCATTTTTGTCGGAAGCGAGCAAACAAATCTGCTTGTAGATGCCGGTATAAGTGCAAAAAAAATTGAATATGGACTGGATAGAATTGATATTAAACCAGATACTATACAGGGAATTCTGATAACTCATGAGCATTCGGATCATATATCGGGACTTGGCGTAATGGCAAGGAGGTATCATATACCGATTTATGCTACATATGAGACAGCTATGGCCTTTCGAGCAAGTAAGTATCTAGGGAAAATATCTGATGAATTAATAAATTATATTGAACCTGATAAAACATTTATGATTAATGATATAAGCATAGAGCCCTTTTCTACATCCCATGATGCAGCAAACCCTGTATGTTATACTATGCAGGTAGATAATAATAAGCTGGGAATCGCAACAGATCTGGGCAAATATGATGATTATATACTGTCCAAACTTGGTGGCTCTGACTTATTACTTATAGAGGCTAACCATGATATAAATATGCTCATGGTTGGTAAATACCCCTATTATCTTAAGCAGAGAATATTAGGAGAGCGAGGACACCTTTCAAACGATTCATCCGCAGAGCTTATTTGTAAGCTAATGGATAAAAATAAGCATCAACAGATAATACTCGCACATTTAAGTAAAGAGAACAACTATGATGAGCTTGCCTACGAAACCGTATTATGTGAGCTGGATAGGCTCGGTACTCTTTCGTCGGACTTTAAGTTAAGTGTTGCCCGTAGGGATGCTCCCTCGGATTTAGTTATGATATAATATATATTTTATAGAAGAAAGGCGATGTTAGGGAATGAAGAAGACGGTAATTACAGTTGTAGGTAAGGACAGAGTAGGAATTATAGCTAAAGTCTGTACCTATCTTGCAAATAATAGTATTAATATCCTGGATATTTCCCAGACTATTATTCAGGATTTTTTTAATATGATGATGATAGTTGATACCTCCAAGGCCCCAAAGAATTTTGATGTGATAGCTGAGGAGCTTGATCAGATTGGCAATGAGATAGGTGTAGTTATAAAGACTCAACATGAGGATATCTTTAATAAAATGCATAGAATATAAATGGGGGATTAGGGCACATGATTAACATACATGAAGTCATCGAGACTAATAAGATGATTGAACAGGAAAATCTTGATGTAAGGACAATAACGCTTGGTATAAGTCTGCTCGATTGTGCCGGTCCTGATTTATCAGAGGTTAATGAAAAAATCTATAATAAGATTACAAGGGTTGCTAAAGATCTGGTAGCCACAGGTAATAAGATACAAAGAGAATTCGGGATTCCTATTGTGAACAAGAGAATATCAGTTACACCAATTTCTCTTATAGGTGCATCAGCATGTAAGACCATAGAGGATTATGTTACCATTGCAAAGACCTTAGATAGAGCAGCCCATGAGGTTGGGGTCAATTTCATCGGTGGCTATTCAGCATTGGTGACAAAGGCAATGACAGTATCAGATGAGCTATTGATAAGATCAATACCTATGGCCCTACAAGCTACTGAGAGAGTATGTAGCTCTGTCAATGTTGGATCTACAAAGACTGGTATAGATATGAATGCTGTCAAGCTTCTTGGGGAAATTGTATTAGAGACAGCTGAGCTTACTAAGGAAAGAGATTCTATTGGATGTGCTAAATTAGTTGTCTTTTGTAATGCACCTGATGACAATCCCTTTATGGCTGGGGCCTTCCATGGTATTACTGAGGGTGATGCAGTTATAAATGTAGGGGTTAGTGGTCCAGGAGTTGTTAAGAGGGCGATTGAGACTGTAAGAGGAGAAGACTTTGAGACCCTATGTGAGACCATAAAAAGAACAGCATTTAAGATAACTAGGGTAGGTCAATTGGTAGCCATGGAGGCTTCCAAAATCCTTGGTATACCCTTTGGTATAGTGGATCTTAGTCTGGCACCTACACCTGCTGTAGGAGATAGTGTTGCGGAAATACTTGAGGAGATAGGTCTTGAATATGCAGGAGCTCCAGGAACGACCGCTGCTCTGGCTCTCTTAAATGACCAGGTAAAAAAGGGAGGAGTAATGGCTTCCTCCTATGTGGGAGGCTTAAGTGGAGCCTTTATTCCCGTAAGTGAGGATCAGGGAATGATAAATGCTGTGGAAGCAGGGGCATTAACCTTAGAAAAACTAGAGGCAATGACCTGTGTTTGCTCAGTGGGACTAGATATGATTGCTATTCCCGGAGATACTAAAGCAACTACAATTTCAGGAATTATAGCAGATGAGATGGCTATAGGCATGATTAACCAGAAGACAACAGCTGTGAGGATTATTCCGGTAATAGGTAAAGGAATTGGAGATTATGTAGAATTTGGTGGGCTTCTAGGACATGCACCAGTTATGAAGGTCAATGAATTTTCCTGTGATAAGTTCATTAATCGTGGTGGAAGAATACCAGCACCGATTCATAGCTTTAAAAACTAAAGATATTAGCATGTTATTTACAGAAATTGTTACGAACCTCATTGGTTAGGACATCGTCTATTAATTATAAGCAAATGTCTAACCAAAAGAAGGGCTTTTAACGAGGATAGCTTTAAGGAAAGGCATGGTGTATATATGGATAAAAGCTTAGAACAAATGGATTATAAAGGCATATTTAAGTATTTCAGTGAGATATCAAAAATTCCCAGAGGCTCTGGAAATGAAGTCGAAATCAGTGAATACCTGGTAAGATTTGCGAAATCAAGGGGATTAATGTATAATAAAGACTCAGCCAACAATGTAATAATTATAAAAGAGGCTAGCCCTGGATATGAGAATGAAGCTGCTATCATGCTACAAGGTCATATGGATATGGTCTGCGAAAAGCGTAAGGATGGTACTCATGATTTTCTCAAGGATGGGATAAAGCTTCTGGTGGATGGCGATTATCTTCATGCAGATGGCACTACGCTTGGTGCTGACAACGGTATAGCAGTAGCCTATATTCTTGCACTTTTATCTGATGACAATTTAAAGCATCCACGGATTGAGGCTGTAATTACCACTGATGAAGAGGTAGGTATGAATGGTGCAAAGGCACTGGATTTATCCTCCCTAAAAGCTGAATATATGATAAATCTTGATTCAGAGGAAGAAGGTTATCTATTGGCAAGCTGTGCTGGTGGATTAACCGGAACCTGTACATTACCCCTAAAGCGTGTTACAGAAGAGGGTAAGGTGATAAAAGTCAACATAGGTGGCTTGAAGGGCGGACATTCGGGTATGGATATAGTAAATAACCGATCTAATGCCAATAAGATTTTAGCACGCCTCTTATTTGACCTAAGAGAAAAGGCATCCTTTGGAGTCATTCATATGGAGGGTGGCTATAAGGATAATGTTATACCCCGTGAGGCCTTTGCTAAGCTCCTGATAGCATCCGAGGATTATAAGCAGATAAGTGACAGTATCGGGGAAATAATGCAGATATACAAGAAGGAATTAGAGAGCAGTGAGCCAGAGTTAGACTATGGGATTGAGGATCTGGGTGATGGTAAGTACGAAACCCTGCACCCTACATCCTTTGAGAAGCTCTTGTTTATATTAACACAAATACCTTACGGCGTTCAGGTAATGAGCTCAGATATAGAAGGGCTTGTTGAAAGCTCATTGAATTTGGGTATCTTTCGCCTGGAGGAGGAAGAAGCTATCATATGCAATTCAGTAAGAAGCTCTAAGAGTAGTTATAAGTATTACATTAGCAACAAGCTAAAATATTTAGTTGAGTTTTTAGGTGGGGATTATATCGTACGTTCCGAGTATCCTGCCTGGGAATATAAAAAGAAATCAAAGCTAAGAGAGCATCTTAAGAAGCATTATAAGGAGATGTATGGTAAGGACATGAAGGTAGAGGCAATCCATGCAGGCCTAGAATGTGGACTTATTGCCGAGAAAATGCCAGGCATTGATATAGTATCCATAGGCCCTGATATGTCCCGTGTTCATACTATAGATGAAAGAGTAAGTATCTCATCAACAATAAGAGTTTATAAATTCCTAGAACGTATTATTGAAGAAAAGATTCGTGGATAAGTATATAATTAATTAACAACAATTGGTAGGAGATGGAAGTATGTCAAAGAGCAATACGCATGATGATTTTGACTTTGGAAATGATCCGGAGTTTCAGGAGAAATTCTATAAAAATATTGAAAGGGTCTTAAGTGACAAAGATTTTGACTCGACTACGAAAGAGCCTTCGGATACGGGGAATCCGGATATTAAGGACAAAATGACATATGAAGAAACAACCGCTTCTATAATGAAGGAACCTACCGAAGATATAGATAATATAAGCCCTGTAAAAGATATTGAAGGTTCTGAGATAGCAGCTACTTCTGAGGATATTGAGGATTCTGAGATGATAGTCTATGGAACTGATGATAATAAAGCTTCTGAGGCAGTGGATATATCTGAGGACAATTATGATTCTGACATAGCGGCCGGGGTAGAAGATAATGAGAAATCCAAGATGGCTACTAGTTCTGAGGACATTGAAGCTATAGATGAGACTCTCTTAGACATCAATAATTCCTTAGCTAAGCAGATTGGTGAGGAATTGGAGAATCTGGAGGCTGGAAGTCTAAAGAATAAGAAAAGATCCAGAATGAGAAAAATCCAGATTGGTGTAATTGCTGGATTGCTATCATTATTAAGCATAGCCTTTTTTCTTGGTTTTACTAAGCCTGGAAATCAACTGCTTATAAAGATGGGAGTAAATTTAGGCGGTAAGATTTGGGACGCATGGACACAGGATTTTAGCACTGAACCAGATATAGTAGTGGATGAGGATTACCTGGATGAGGAAGATATTGATTCTGATGCTGTGGAGATAGATCCGGATACTATAGTTTGGCCTGAACATCCCGGTTTTGGAAGAAGAGAAGAAGGGGTATATAATATCCTATTATTAGGTGAAGAAGCAATTGGTTCCGGAACCTCAAGAGGAAGAACTGATTTAATTATTATTGCAACACTTAATAAGAATAATAGATCAATAAAGCTAACATCTCTTATGAGAGATACTCTTGTACAAATACCTGGTTTCAGGGAGAATAAGCTGAATTCAGCCTATGAAAAGGGAGATGTGGATTTACTATATGAAACCATATCCCTAAATTTCAACATCCATTTGGATGGTTGTGTCCTAGTAAACTTTGAGAACTTTGAGCAGATCATAGACTATATGGGAGGGCTTGAGCTTACTCTGACTAACTCGGAGGCCAGATATTTGAGGAATACCAATTATATCTCAAACCCTAAGTATAGAACAGTAGTAGAGGGAACGCAGCTCATGAATGGTAACCAGGTATTAGGCTATGCCCGTATTCGTAAAAGAGCTGCCATAACTGGTGAGAATAATGATTATGGCAGAACAGATCGCCATAGAATAATCTTAAATGCCATATTTGATAAATACAAAACCAAAAGTGAACTTGAGTTGGTCACAGTAATGCTTAAGGTGCTACCTATGGTTAAAACAGATATAGATAGTAAGACCTTTGAAAAGCTCTTAGACACATTTATAGAAATGAGAACAATGGAGATTGATCAGCTTAGAATTCCTGCTAAAGGTACATTTACCGACAATGTTAAGGTAAGAGGAATGGATGTATTAGTACCAGATTTAGAAAAGAATATTAGTATATTACATGAATTTATCTTTGGCAATTAATAGATTTTCATTTAATGCATGGCATAACCTAATCATTGGTTATGTCATGCATTTTCATAGAACACTAAAATATAGTCATAAGACTCTAGCATTTCTCATATATTTATTAGCCATATATTTGAACATCGTATTTGAGCATTAGAAGGATAAGAGAAATGGTAGGTTGTTATGAAAATATTTAAGCTGAGTTGGCGAGGGATATGTTCGATACTTATTTTGATAGTATCTATTACAATCACAGGTAAATGTCTAAAGCTTATAGGCAGTGAGTTATTAATAAGGGATGCCATCACTAAGACTGTTGATTATGATGAGTTTCGCAGGGTTAGGATTGAGAAGGATAAGTTTGAGAAGATAAACCAATACACCCAAAAGCTATTAGCTTTAAGCCCTGAATTACATGGACATCCTTATATAAATCGAATTGCTTATCTAACATATTCTATGATTTTATCAGATTATGATTTGCTATCTAGGCCAGTGCCTGATGTGAATGTATTTCTTCGGGGGATTGATAGGCTATCAAAGACAAGAACTTTTCAGGAGTTATATGGTTATTATCGGGAGATATTCTCGGATATAAGATATTTTCCGGTTCCTCTGATGGGGAAAGATGCTGAGGGAGTGTCATATGTGGATAGCTGGTTTGCCCCTAGAAGCTATGGGGGGAATAGAAAACATGAGGGTACTGATCTTATGGCAGCTAATAATACCCGGGGGTATTTTCCTATACTTAGTATAACTGACGGAGTTGTAGAGAATATGGGCTGGCTAGAGCAGGGAGGTTACCGTATCGGTATACGCTCAGTGTCTGGTGGATATTTTTATTATGCCCACATGGATACTTATGCTCCGGGGCTAAAGATTGGTGATTCGGTAATTGCAGGTCAGCTCCTGGGCTTTATGGGTGATTCAGGCTATGGAACAGAAGGTACTATAGGACAGTTTGATGTTCATCTTCATCTGGGTATCTATGTGTCATCAGAGGGTATGGAAATGAGTGTAAATCCCTATTGGATACTTAAGATTCTAGAGGATAATAGAACCCAGCTTGCACATTGATTATAGGAAATTTGAGGATAAGAGAATAAAATTTATAATCTAATTAAATTTATATAGAATTTATATAGTAATATATAGTATAATAAAGGCTATTGATGTGTTATTCTAATAATACAAGTCACTAGTATAAAGGATGTTTATTATATGGAAGTATATTTGGACAATTCAGCAACTACCAAAGTAACTGATGCTGTCAGAGATTTAATGATAAAGGTATTGTATGAGGATTATGGCAACCCTTCATCTATGCATATGATGGGAGTAATTGCTGAAAGATATTTGAAGGAGTCGGCCCAGCAGATAGCAGATTGTCTTAAGGTTGACCCAAAGGAAATAATATTTACCTCCAGTGGTACAGAAGCTAATAATCTGGCCCTTATAGGAGCAGCTAAGGCATATCATAGGCGGGGAAGACATATCATAACTACTAGGATTGAACACCCCTCAGTTCATCAACCGCTCCTAGATTTAGAGGAAAATGATTATGAACTTGATTTTATTCCAGTGGATAATTCCGGTAGAATTATAAAGGACAAGTTGTATGCATCTATAAAAGCTGATACCATTTTGGTATCCATCATGTATGTTAACAATGAAATAGGTGCTGTTCAGGATATAGAGGAAATAGCTAGAGAAATAAAATCTATAAAAAATGATATAATTTTTCATGTAGATGGTATACAGGCCTTTGGCAAGTATAGGATTTATCCCAAGAGAATGGGAATTGATCTTCTGTCTATAAGCGGACATAAGATACATGGGCCCAAGGGTAGTGGAGCCTTGTATGTAAATGACAGTATAAGAATTAAGCCTATCCTATTTGGGGGAGGTCACCAAAGGGGCCTTCGTTCAGGAACGGAGAATGTTCCTGCCATAGCAGGTTTGGGGCAGGCGGCAGTAGAACTTTATAAAGACTTTGAGCCAAAGATTCAAAGAATGTATGAGCTTAAGCAGAGTTTTATAAGAGAGGTTAGTAAGCTTGAGGGTGTTATAATTAATGGGCTGCCCAAGGAGACTACTGAGGACTTTGAGATGGACCATATTAAGATGACTGCCCCCCACATTATATCCGTCAGCTTTAAGGGGGTAAGAAGTGAAGTGCTTCTTCATGCCCTAGAGGAACGGGGGGTCTATGTATCGGCAGGTTCTGCCTGTAGCTCTCACCATCCTCAGCCAAGTAAGGCGCTTATAGCTATTGATATTCCAAAGGATTTAATTGATTCCACATTAAGATTTTCATTATCAGAAATGACTACTAGGAAAGATCTAGATTATGCTATAGAACAGCTTAGGGATATTCTTCCCAAGCTAAGAAGATATACAAGAAGATAAATAAAGACGAAGACGAAAGGTTAAGGTAGAAGATGTTTAGAGCGTTTTTAATAAAATACGCAGAAATTGGGTTAAAGGGAAATAACCGCTATATATTTGAAAATGCACTCCGGGATAGAATTGCAGGAGTACTAAATCCTCTTGGTACTTATAATGTACGCAAGGAGCAGGGAAGGGTATTCGTAGAATGTCCTGAAAATTATGATTATGAGGAGACAGTAGAGGCCCTACAGAGGGTATTTGGTATATCATCCATTTGTCCAGTAGTGGTAATTGATGATTCTGATTGGGATGCACTAACTAAAGGTGTAGGAGATTATGTGGATACTATGTATCCTGATAAGAATATTACATTTAAGGTTATGGCAAAGCGCGCAGATAAGAATTATCCCTTGACCTCTCCTGAAATATGTAGGGAGATGGGGGCCTATCTTCTAAAAAGATTTCCAGAGCTTAAGGTGGATGTTCACCAGCCAGAACTTCGACTTACTGTGGAGGTACGTACAAGAGTCTATGTTTACTCTACAGATATACCAGGCCCCGGTGGTATGCCCGTAGGAACCAATGGAAAAGCCATGCTTCTTTTGTCTGGAGGAATTGATAGTCCTGTAGCGGGATATATGATTGCAAAACGAGGAGTGTCAATGGCGGCGGTTTATTTTCATGCGCCTCCCTATACAAGTGAAAGGGCCAAGCAGAAGGTAGTAGATTTAGCTAAGGGCATTTCAAAGTATACAGGTAGGATGAAGCTGTTTGTGGTGAATTTTACAGATATACAGCTGTATATCTATGATAAATGTCCCCATAATGAGCTTACGATTATTATGCGAAGATATATGATGAGAATAGCTGAGAAGCTAGCTGAAGAAGAAAACTGTCTGGGACTTGTTACTGGTGAAAGCATAGGACAAGTGGCTAGTCAGACTATGCATAGTCTGGCATCTACCAATGAGGTGTGCTCTATGCCTGTATATAGACCTCTTGTTGCTTTTGACAAGAAGGATATAGTGGATATAGCAAAAAATATAGATACCTATGAGACCTCCATATTACCATATGAGGATTGCTGTACAATATTTGTTGCTAAGCATCCTGTTACCAAGCCTAATTTAAAGACTATCCGTAACTCGGAAAGAAGACTTGAAGAGGGTATTGATGATATGGTAGATATGGCACTTAAGACAGTAGAGATAATTAACATAGATTAAAGGGTAAGCAAAAGAGCTGCCTAAAGGGCAGCTCGGTTAATTTGATTTCGTATATAATCAAATATGATTATTCAACGATATATGGCTTTAGGATGGTGAGAATTTGCTCTAAATTATCCTCTCCATGGATGTTTAGATCAATAGTCTTAGATAAATCAAGACTGAATATACCCATAATGGATTTTGCATCTATAACATATCTGCCTGAAACCAAATCAAAATCGGAATCAAATTTTGTAACATCATTAACGAAAGCTTTTACCTTATCAATGGAATTCAAAGATATTTTTACAGTCTTCATAGTAACAACTCCTCCTTTATATCAGTATAAGTATATACTATATTTTAACAAATCAAAAGTCAATATACAAAGTACATAAAAAAAGCAGGAAAAGTTGTATAGGTAAGTGAAGTATAACGATATTGAAGAATAAGGATGCCAGCTACCAAAGTTTACCAGGACTACTGTTTATGCCGGTAGCAGGTTCTAATGATAGAAAGGATTTAGGATATGACTAAAAGAGTAGCATTCTTGACTCTTGGCTGTAAGGTGAACTCATATGAGACAGAGGCAATAAGGGGAATGTTTGAGGCCGCAGGTTATGGGGTTGTGAATTTTAAGGAACTAGCCGATGTATATTTAGTAAATACCTGTACTGTTACTAACATAGCAGATAGAAAATCACGCCAAATGCTACATCAAGCAAGAAAAAGAAACCCAGATGCCATAATAATAGCTGTCGGTTGCTATGTCCAGGCTAAAGAAGAGGAATTACTTGAGGACAGTAGTGTGGATCTGGTGGTAGGCAACAATAGAAAATCAGAGATTGTAAAGCTTGTGGAGAATTATAGGGCTGACAATGATATTAATACCAATATGGTAATTGATATTGGGTCTGAAAGAGAATTTGAAGAGCTATCTATTATTTCGACCATGGAAAAGACCAGGGCCTTTATTAAGATACAGGACGGTTGCAATAGATTCTGCTCCTATTGCATAATTCCCTATGTAAGAGGAAGAGTAAGAAGCAGAAATGAAGAGGAAATCTTAGAGGAGATTACTAAGCTTTCAGAAGCAGGCTATAAGGAAGTAGTATTAACAGGAATCCATATATCATCCTATGGGACTGATAGACTGGACGAGAAGGAAGATCTATATAGGGTTATGCCCTTAGCCTCGCTTATAAAAGCAATTGGAGCAATACCAGGCATAGATAGAATAAGGCTAGGCTCCCTAGAACCAAGAATAATCACAGAGGATTTCGTCAAGGAGATTGCAGGAGTAAAGCAGTTTTGTCCTCATTTTCATCTATCACTACAAAGTGGTAGTGATACTGTACTAAAGCGTATGAATAGAAAATATTCTTCCCATGAGTATAAGGATAAGGTAGAGCTAATAAGAAAATATTTTGAGAATCCGGCCTTTACAACAGATATAATTGTAGGCTTTCCCGGTGAAACAGATAAGGAGTTTGAGGAAACACTGGAATTTGTCCAAAGGATTAGATTCTCAGCTATCCATGTATTTAAGTACTCCAAAAGGGCTGGCACCAAGGCTGCTGATATGGCAGATCAGATTCCTGAGGATATAAAGCACCAGAGAAGTAATATTCTAAGCTCTGCTGCTAGGCAGATGTCTGCGGATTATATGGATTTATTTTTGGGAAGAATAGAGAGCATACTCATAGAAGAGGAGACTATAATTGAGGGTAAGCCATATCTGATAGGACATAATGAGAGATATCTTAAGCTTGCAATCAGTTCTAATAAAGATATAAGTAATAATATTAATCAGATAATGAATGTTAGGATTAATAAGAAACTAAATGATGAGATATTACTTTGTGATATTAAATAGGGCGATTTTTAGTATTCTATAGGGTAGAAGAAGCCATTCTAGGATACTAATTAAATAATGTATTTGATATTTTTTAATATATATATTAATATAGTAGATAATAAGGAAGATTAGTTAACAGGATCTAGAACCCTAAGGGGGAAGGAAGTGATTCAATGCGAAAGGTTAACAACACACAATATTTTAAGGTGCAGAAGGATACAGAGACAATTGTATCGGATGTAATTGATAAAGTGTATGTGGCATTAACGGAAAAAGGATACAATCCGGTGAATCAGATTGTCGGATATGTAATGTCGGGAGACCCGACATACATAACAAGCCACAATGGAGCCCGAAGCCTTATCATGAAGGTGGAACGGGATGAGATTATTGAAGAATTACTTAGATATTATATTGACGGTGAATTCAATTAAGAGGAATTTGAATTGAGGGAGAGAACCATATGAGAATCATGGGACTTGACTATGGTTCCGTAACAGTAGGAGTAGCCATAAGTGATCCACTACTATTGACTGCCCAGGGAATTGAAGTCATTCATAGAAAGCAGGAAAATAAGCTTAGGAGGACTCTGGCTAGAATTGACGAGCTTATTGCAGAATACGGTGTTAGTGAGATTGTTGTTGGATATCCTAAGAATATGAACAATACAATCGGAGAGCGTGCAAGCAAAACTGAAGAATTTGTTAAGATGCTTCAGGCCAGAACAAAACTAAAAGTAATCCTTTGGGATGAGCGGCTAACAACGGTAGCAGCCGGACAGGTCCTTACAGAGGCTGGCGTAGACTATAAAAAGAAAGCACTTGTTATAGACAAGATTGCTGCAGTATTTATTCTTCAAGGATATTTGGACAAACTATATAATAGCCGTAATATTAACAATGAGGATTGATTAAGGACTATAAGGAATTATTTAGAAGGGTTTGAAATTTATGGACAATAAACCAGATGAAATTACTTTTCTCACAGATGATAATGAGGAAGTAGTATTTCAAGTGATAGAACAGACTAGACTTGGTGGAGTGAATTATCTTTTAGTATCTACAACTGATAGGGAAGAGAATGAAGCTCTTATCCTTAAGGATATTTCAAAGGATACAGATTTAGAAGCAATATATGATATTGTAGATGATGACATGGAACTAGCCATGGCATCAGAGATTTTTAATGAATTAATTGATGATATAGAACTTTATTAAATGCATTGATATAAAATTAGATGGAATCGGTGATGATATGCCTAATAATCAAGAACAGTTCAAGGCTTTACTTAGGACGAACGGGCTTAAGGTAACAAATCAACGAATAGCGATATTAGAGGTGCTGAACAATCGGCCGGGTAAGCATCTGACAGCAGAGGAAATATATGATTATGTCAGAGAAGAATTCCCGGATATTGGCTTAGCAACCGTATATCGCACAATTCAATTGTTATCAGAATTAAACCTTATTGATAAACTCAATTTGGATGATGGGTATGTTAGATATGAAATTGGCTCTAAGAATCAAGAAGATAGTTGCCACCATCATCATCATTTGATATGCCTTGAATGTGGTAGTATTTATGCTTTTCAAGATGATTTGCTTGAAAATCTAGAAAATCGTATAAAGGAGACTCTAGGATTTGAGGTGTCTGATCACGAAGTTAAGCTTTACGGACACTGCATAGCATGCATAAGAGAGGAAGGCGAAGAAGTCTAATCTATATATCATGCACTTAGATAATGGATAAATATGTACATAAAACCATTGGAGGTGCAAGATTGAAAGAAAATGAAACAACAGCAGTATTAAAGAATAGCAAAAAGAAAGTCAACAGAACATATAAGAATACTGCACAGACAGCTAAAGTAAAAGCTATTAGAAAAAGCAATAGCGATACAGCAGGCAAAAGTAATATTAAGGAGAAGGAAATTATTAAAGTAAGAAATAACAGTAAAACTGGCAATAATGCAAACGGAGCAAATGGCCAAAGAGAACAGGAGCCTGTAGTAAACAGAAGGGCTAAAAAGAGCCTAGCAAATGTAATGAGTAACAATAAACAGGCAGAAAAAAACGGAAATACTAATTTAGAGGGATTAAAGATTATTCCCCTTGGTGGGCTCGAGAAAATAGGTATGAATATTACTGCAATCGAGTATGAAGATACAATTATTGTAATTGATTGCGGTCTATCCTTTCCTGAGGATGAGATGCTGGGAATAGACTTTATTATTCCTGATGTAACCTATCTGAAGGATAATATTGATAGGGTTAAGGGTTTTGTAATAACCCATGGTCACGAAGATCATATAGGAGCATTGCCCTATATCCTAAAGGAGATAAATGTTCCTGTATATGCTACCAAATTGACCATAGCAATTATAGAAAACAAGCTGAAGGAACACAACCTCTTAAAATCAACAAAGCGTAAGGTTATAAAATATGGACAATCTATTAATCTGGGATGCTTTAGAATTGAGTTCGTTAGAACAAATCATAGTATAGCAGATGCAGCAGCCTTAGCTATATATACTCCTGCTGGAGTAATATTCCATACAGGAGATTTTAAGGTTGATTTTACCCCAGTATTTGGATCACCCATAGACCTACAAAGAATAGGCGAAATCGGTAAAAAGGGTGTACTGGCACTGATGTGTGATAGTACCAATGCTGAGAGACCTGGATATACCATGTCTGAGAGTACAGTCGGAAAAACCTTTGATAATATATTTGCGGATTATAGTAAGCAAAGGATTATTGTAGCCACATTTGCTTCTAATGTGGATCGTGTTCAGCAGATAGTAAATTCTGCGGTTAAGTATGGAAGAAAAGTAGTAATAGAAGGCCGAAGTATGGTTAATATAGTTACTACTGCATCAGAAATTGGCTATATTAATATCCCTGAAGGAATTTTGATTGATATTGAGCATATGAAGAACTATACTGACGACCAAATTGTAATGATTACAACCGGAAGTCAGGGTGAATCTATGGCTGCACTTTCTCGGATGGCGGCTTCCATTCACAGGAAGGTATTTATAAAGCCAGGTGATGTGGTTATACTTAGCTCCACACCTATTCCCGGGAATGAGAAATCAGTATCAAGAGTAATCAATGAGTTGTCCATGAAGGGCGCTAAGGTCATATATCAGGACACCCATGTATCGGGTCATGCAAATCAGGAGGAAATCAAGCTAATATATGCTTTGACCAAGCCAAAGTATGCAATACCTGTACATGGAGAATACAGACATTTAATCCGTCATGCCGAGATAGCCCAGATGATGGGAGTACCAAAAGATAATATATTCCTCTTATCCTCTGGAGATGTTCTTACTATTTCAGAAGACAAGGCTGCAGTTACTGATGAGGTTACTGCACAAGGTATATTGGTGGATGGACTGGGAGTCGGTGACGTAGGCAATATTGTATTGCGGGATCGCCAGATGCTATCAGAAAATGGATTGCTGATAGTGGTAATTACTCTTGAAAAGGGCAGTAATCAGGTTGTAGCAGGCCCTGACATTGTCTCAAGAGGCTTTGTATATGTGAAGGAATCTGAAAATCTAATGGATGAGGCAAGAGATGTTGTAGAAAGGGCATTAGATAAATGCCTGGCCAAATCTATTACTGATTGGAATAAAATTAAGACTGAAATTAAAGATTCTCTAAATGATTATATTTGGAAGAAAACAAAAAGAAATCCTATGATACTTCCGATTATTATGGAAGTTTAGGATACTAGGGAGTGATGATATGTCATCTTCATCAACATCAATGAAATTAACCTTAAGAATATCAAGTTTTATCCTAAGAGGACTTTTGAATATAATATTTGTTATATTAGCTGTTATTGTCGTTATATATGGTAGCCGTACAGCCTATAACTTTACTTATCAGCTCTATGGCCCTGTGACAGTGGATGAAGAACCGGGTAGAACTATCCCCATAAGAATTAATAAGGGGGAATCTTCTATGGATATAGCCAGTAAGCTGGAGCTAAATCGTGTGATTGTCGATAAGTATTCATTTTATTTTAAGGTTAAGCTTCAAAACAAGGTCATTATGCCTGGAACCTACAAAGTGAACTCATCTATGA
>JAAYPG010000075.1 GCA_012519905.1 Clostridiales bacterium
TCGGTAGCTGAAATAATCAGCTACCTCCTACTCGATAAGTCTTATACAGATGATTGTTTGCTTTACTTATATTACAAAGCATAAAATATCAGAAATTCACATTATTTTGTACCGTAAATACGATCTCCAGCATCACCTAAGCCTGGAAGTATATATCCATTTTCATCTAATCTCTCATCCATGTTACCGACATAGATATTTACATCTGGATGAGCTGCTTGTAACCTTTTGGCACCTTCGGGGGCTGCAATTAAGCATAAGAAGTGAATTTTTGAGATTCCACGCTTTTTCAATAGATCAATAGCTGCGACTGCCGAGCCACCTGTTGCTAGCATTGGATCCACTATGAAGATCTCGCGGTCAGCTGCATCGGATGGAAGCTTACAGAAATATTCGACTGGTTCTAAGGTTTCTTCATTTCTATATAAACCAATATGTCCTACCTTAGCATTTGGGATTAGGTTAAGAATTCCGTCTGCCATATGAAGTCCTGCTCTAAGAATTGGAACAATACAAAGCTTTTTGCCTTCTATTTCTTTAGCAATAGTTTTTGTAAGGGGTGTCTCAACCTCAATATCAGCAAGAGGGAGACTTCTAGTTGCTTCATAACATATTAGCATTGCAACTTCGGTTACTAAATCCCTAAACTCCTTTGTTGATGTTGATTTACGTCTCATTATTCCAAGTTTATGATGGATTAGTGGATGATCCATAATTATTACGTCTGACATTATACATACCTCCTGATTATAGAATAAAAACAGAATGAAGAATTGCTTGCTAAAATTCCTAAACTTTATTATAACAAAAAAGACAACTATATTAAAGGATTATTTTAATATAATTATAAAAAAATATACCTTTAAGTATTGTAAAGGGATAAATGGAAATAATAGGCATTAATATGACGTAAAATGGTTATTAAAAAAAAAGGACTGTACTATTTTAGTACAGTCCTTACTGTTATTAAGAGGAGAAGCCCGGTAGAGGGGGGAGGGTAGCTGCCGGGCTTGTTTTATGAAAAAAATTGTCTTGTAAGCTTATAAATTATGAAAAAATTCTTTAACAACTTTGTTTCTAAGTTCATTATAAAGTTAAAATATGATGTTTGTGTGGATAGATTATGAACAAATTGTTAATATTTTGGTCTATAATTGGATTAATTAGAAAAACAGAAATGTATGCACATTAATATAGGCTTTATGTGTTAAAATAATAAATAATACATATTGAATGTAACTTACAGAGGAGGAAAAATATGATTGAAAATATTTTTAATACTCAAAGAAAATTCTACAATACAGGAAAAACAAAAAGCTATTCCTTTCGTATGAAAGCTCTTGGTCGATTGAAAAAAACAATACTGGATAACCAGGAATTATTATATCAAGCCTTGGCATTAGATTTGAATAAATCTAAGTATGAAGCTTATTTATGTGAAATTGGAATTATTCTTGATGAGATTAGTTTTCACCAAAGGCATCTTCGTCGCTGGATGAGAAGGCAAGCGGTTAGACCTTCTATGGGGCAGCTACCTGGAAGTTGCTTTCGATCACCAGAGCCTTATGGAGTCACACTTATCATAGCCCCCTGGAATTACCCTGTAAACCTAAGTTTGATGCCTTTAATTGGTGCAATCTCTGCTGGCAATACTGCCATGCTTAAACCATCTGAATATGCGCCTGCAACAAGTAAGGCTTTGGTTAAAATAATTTCTGAGGCTTTTCCTCCTTATTATATAAGTGTAATAGAGGGGGGAGTAAAGGAGAACAGTCTATTATTAAAGAAGGATTTTGATTATATATTTTTTACAGGCAGTCCTTATGTGGGTAAAGTAGTTATGGAAGCAGCAGCAAAGAATCTAACTCCTTTTACACTGGAATTGGGCGGAAAGAGTCCTGTGATTGTAGACAATACAGCTAATATAAAGCTGGCTGCAAGAAGAATTGCATTTGGTAAGGTAATCAATGGAGGCCAAACCTGTGTAGCGCCGGATTATCTCTTAATTCATGAAAGTGTGAGAGAAAGCTTTATAAGAGAATATAGATCTGCACTGGAGAGCTTCTTTCCTAGGAAAGATATGTCTCAGATGGTTACTATTATTTCAGACCGTCACTATAAGAGATTAAAAGGGCTATTGACAGATGGACATATTATTCTAGGTGGCCAATATGATGATCAAAGACGGTTTATTATGCCAACCTTAATAGATCAGGAAAATTTAAGCTCACCCCTTATGAGGGAAGAAATCTTTGGGCCTATTCTACCGATGATGACCTATGAAAAACTAGAAGACTGCATTAGTATAATAGAAGAATTTCCAAAGCCTTTAGCACTTTATATATTCTCAGAGAGTAATAGATCAATAGACCTTATATTGAATAATTGCTCATTTGGTGGAGCCTGTATAAATGATACTATAATGCATTTGGCGAATCCTAGATTACCCTTTGGAGGTGTAGGAGCTTCTGGTATAGGTAGCTACCATGGAAAAAGGAGCTTTGAAACATTTTCACACTATAGAAGTATCTTTCGTCAAAGCACAAGGCTGGACATACCGCTACGGTATATGCCCTACTCAGATAAAAATCTAAAAATAATTAAAAAGCTACTTCGTTAAAATATAGTTAAGATAAATTTTTGTTGAATAAAAAGTCACTAATAATAAAAAGTGGCTTTTTTAGTGCTAATAACATATGATATATTAAAAAATATGTAGGATAATGTTGTCGAAATTGGTATAATTCATTTATTAGGAAGATGTAACATCAATTACAGAGTTTTATTTACTGTCCTATGTGAATAATAGTAGTAACAAACATTTGATTTATTTAAAATCAATTCGAGATAGAGGACCATTTATTATTAAGGAGCAGGTGGTTATATGGCAAATGTATTTAAAAAATTAATCAGAAAGGAATTAGGTGAAATCAATTATCATCGTTATTCTTCCTTTATAAAAAAGAATATAGACAGTAGGATGAATGATAGTCAGACTATATATAATGACATGTATGAAAAACTTAAATGCAGGGATCTTAAGGCGATTGCCAAGATGCATAATAGACTTAATGACACTATGATTTTAGCCTTCCGTATTAGTAAGAATTTCCTATTTGCTTTCTTATTCTATATATTAGCATCCCTATATCTTATATTTCGATCTATGGGTCCAGAGTTTACTGCAATATCATTGGTTCTAGTTAATCTATGCTTTGCCTACAAGGTCTATGAGTTTATCTCAAATAAATTTTGTTATGTAGACGCTCAAATTGTCCTTGTATATAAAGCAGTATTAGATAGAATCATTCTTAATCAACGGAAAAGTATGAATGAGAAATAATGGGTAATTATAGAGGCTAAATCCTGAATCCTTTTGTTACGATATATTGACATTATATTCATAGATTGATATAATTTGTGTGAATTATTGAATTTTAAGCGTATAGAGATTCAATAATATCAAAATAAATAACAGGGGGATCATTATGGAAAACAGAAATGAAGGAAAAGCTATAGCGTCATTAGTCTTAGGAATAATAAGCTTAGTATTTGTTTTCTTTGGAACATTTGCTTTTATTGGCATGATTCTAGCTATTATCGGACTAATACTTGGTATCTCTGCAAAGAAAGAGAATCCTGAGGATGGGAAAGCTAAAGCTGGCGTAGTATTATCTATTATAAGTCTTGCATTATGTACATTATCATTAATTGCATGCGCTATATGTTTTAGTTCACTAGCTTCTTTATCTATGTTTTAGTTATAATTAAAAAATTATTAGAAAGGGCTTTAGCATACTTTTGCTTAAGCCCTTTCTTAATAGTAGGAGGCATAATATGTTACCCACAATAAACATCTTTGGAAAGCCCATATCCATGTATGGTCTTATGATAGTATTGGGCATATTTATAGGTGTTGCTATAGCAAACCTTAGACGTAAGAAATACAATATTAGTAAAGATGATGTTCTCTTTTCATCCTGTTTTGCGGGAATAGGCTTAATAGTAGGAGCTAAGCTTTTATATATAATAACCATAACTCCCATACTGATTAGGAACTGGGATGTAATCATGGCAGATATTCAGATTTTATGGCAGGTTCTTTCCGGTGGTTTTGTATTCTATGGAGGATTAATTGGTGCTATCATAGGTTATTACATATATTGCAAGATATATAAAATGGATTTTGTAAAGCTTATAGACCTAATAGCACCCTCTGTACCTATTATACATGGAATAGGACGTATAGGCTGTTTCTTTGCTGGCTGCTGTTATGGTATGCATTATGATGGGCCATTTCATGTAATTTTTGAGCATTCAGTTGCTGCTCCCAATGGTGTCCCATTATTTCCAATACAGTTAGTAGAAAGTCTATGCAATATACTAGCAGGCATAGGACTGCTTATATATGCTAGACCTATTAGAAGACCAGCTAGAGTGACTGGTATTTATATGGTATATTATTCGATAATGAGATTTGCATTGGAGTTTCTAAGAGGCGATATCACAAGAGGTATGATACTAAATATGTCTACCTCACAGTTGATAAGTATATTGCTATTACCCATAGGCCTATACTTGATCATAGGCTTTAAGCCAAAGAGTAGGGTTAATAATAACTAAGGTTTATAACTTGTATCATAATATCTAATTAAATATTGGGCTTGCCCCTATCGAATATTTATCTTTATATGCCAATATATTATAGTAACACAAATATTATTGGTGAAGCTATGAATAGTCAAAATGAAAATAATCAGAATGAGAATAATTCAGTTTCGGATATTACTCTCTTTGTAAAGATTGGCATTATAGTACTAACTATACTGGCAGTGATTGGATTAGGTATAAAGTATATACCGGAAGCCATCACAGTGTCTAATATCGGAAAGAAAAGAGATCTACCGATATATTGCGTAGCCACAGATGAGAATAAGGTTGCCCTTAGCTTTGATGCTGCCTGGGGGAATGAAGATACTCAGACGATTCTAGACATCTTAGCCAAGCATGATGTCAAGGTAACCTTCTTCATGACTGGGGAATGGATGGGTAAATATCCTGAGGATGTTAAGAAGTTTGTGGCAGCAGGCCATGATGTAGGTAATCACAGTGAAAATCATAAGCAGATGTCAAGATTAACTGAGCAACAATGTCGGGATGAAATTATGAAGGCCCACAAGCGTATTAAGGAACTGACAGGAATAGATATGGATTTGTTTCGACCACCTTATGGTGACTATAACAACATGGTAGTCGGAACGGCAAGAGATCTTGGATATTATACGATACAGTGGGATGTGGATTCCCTAGACTGGAAGGACGACGGAGCTGATAGTATTATTCAAAAATGCACCGAACATAAGAATCTTGGCAAGGGCTCCATTATATTAATGCATAACGGCGCCAAGTATACACCAGAGGCATTGGAAAGAGTAATTACAGGACTTAAGGATAAAGGCTATGAATTAGTGCCTATATCACAGCTGATACA
>JAAYPG010000076.1 GCA_012519905.1 Clostridiales bacterium
CACCCTAGGCAGAATATCACCCCTGCTGTAGCGGATTGCAGGTACAGGGCACCGCTATCTCCCCGGCTGCACGGAAATTTTATGACATAGTAATTTTTGAGCTGTATGCAAAGTATACAGCTTCACAGCTTTACTGTCAACCCTCAAGCTTTTCCATTTTATTTCGAATTCGAAGCTCCTTAAAAAAAGTTTGCAATATCTCTGTACATTCCTCTTGCAGAATTCCGGTACTTATCTCCACCTGATGATTGAACTCCTCCATCTGTAAAAGATTTAAAATTGAGCCCCCACAGCCCGCCTTTGGATTCATGGTTCCTATTACCGCTCTTTTTATCCTGGCCTGGACTATGGCTCCAGAACACATCTGACAAGGCTCCAAGGTAATGTATATAGTACAATCCTCCAAGCGCCAATCTCCCATGATATTACTGGCCCTACTAATGGCAGTTAGCTCAGCATGAGCAAGGGTTGTTTTTTTTGAGTTTCGTCTATTATAACCTCTTCCAATAATTTTATCCTGATATACAATTACACAACCAATAGGCACCTCACCTAATAGATATGCCTTCTTGGCCTGCTTTAAAGCTTCTCTCATATATTTTTCATCCGTCATAGTATCATTTCCTTTTCTATAGACCAAATTTATGCTATATTTATTATATCCACGGTAAGCGGATTAGTCCATGGAATAAATACGTTTTATTGACATGCTTTTTATGTCACAATAAAACATATTTTATTTCATGAATAAGCGCATCAGTTCAGCAAAGCTGAACTTCTCGCCTAATCCGCTTACAACAAAATATAATATAACATACATTGCAAGGAGGCAATATGAATATTCACGGTTTTAATAAATCCACGCTTTTAGACTATCCCAAGCATCTAGCCGCCACTTTATTTGTAGGAAGTTGCAATATGAGGTGCCCTTTTTGTCATAATGCCTCTTTGGTATTAAGACCTAGTAGTCAACCCATTATCACCGAAGAAGAAATCCTAGCTTATCTTACTAAAAGAAAAAACATCCTAGAAGGAGTATGCATAACAGGCGGTGAGCCATCCCTATATCCTGAGCTTCCCATTTTTATTAGTAAAATAAAAAATTTGGGCTTCAAGGTAAAGCTTGATACCAATGGGACAAATCCTGCAATGATTAAAGAGCTCATAGACAAAAATCAGATAGATTATGTGGCGATGGATATTAAAAACTCTTTAGATAAATATAAATTAACAGCAGGAAATAAGGATATCTCAATAGATAAAATCAAAGAGAGCGTATCCTTACTTCTTTCAGGCGTAGTAGAATATGAATTTAGAACAACCATAATAAATGAATTGCACACTGAGGATGATATAAAAGCTATCGGTGAATGGATTAAAGGTGCAAAGGCTTATTATCTTCAGGCTTACAAAGATTCTGATGATGTGATTTCACCCGGCTTTACTGCTCCCCCAAAGGATGCATTATTGACATATAAGGAGCTATTATCTAATTATGTGGAGCATGTCGATATACGCGGTATAGATTAGTATATCAAAAATTAACCTCTAGATACCAGTATCCGAAGTCCCCTTGCTTTAGTTCTCTTTTTCGTATTGATTTAAAGCATTCAAATCCAAACATCCTGGCCATAAAACGCTCTCTACTATGATATATGCCAGGCACTCCAAGTATGTAACGGCATCCATAGCGATCTATTACTTCTGCGAAAATCAAATGATGGTAGCAATAATACCCATGAAGTAGAAAGCTATTATTACTGAATATCCATGCGTCTGAAGGAAGTGCTCCTATGTCCTTCGGTTCTATCTTAACACATCTTGTTATTTCATTATCCTCAAAGGGATATATTCTTGGGAAACTTGAAAATATTCTTGCGGCTAAGGGGTTTGGAGCCTCATTTCTTCTATTAGTTGCAGCTTCCACTGGCTTCTTAATCGCTGCTTTAGGAATATTCTCACTATGGGACTCAGATGGTTTATTATCAGCAGTCTCAAATTTTCTATATCTTTCTACTAGCTCCCATGGGTTAGTCGGTGTTCTTAGGTTAGAAGGCATGGCTCCCTTTTTCATCATACCCCCTCCAGGAAGGGTATATCTAGGCGCCTTTTCTTCAATATCTTCTTTCTTTTTACTCGAAACCCTTTCTAAATTTACAGAGTTTTTTGACGATGAAGATACAGATCTTGCAGGCTTATTATCAGTTATCTTCGAATTGGTCTCAGGCCTTTTAACTAATATGGGCACTGTATCCGCTGACTTTATTTGAGGATTATCAGCAAACTGCTCCTTCCGGTCAACTTTCTCACTCTCAATCTTCTCCACGGTGTCAACTTTCTCACCCATAGGCTTCTCAACGGAATCAACCTTCTCATCCACAGGCTTCTCCACGGTGTCAACTTTTTTATCAGCAGACTTATCCTTGGATGCGTCCTCGTCACCATAATAAATCTCTGCCTTTGTTTTGGATTTTAAGGCATTTAGCACCTCCTCCAGTACCACAGGCTTATCATCCCACTGAGTAGCATAGAATACTCCGGAATTTAGGAATAGCAATATCCCTCCCATCTCGGAAAACCCATGGCCTGATTCCATAACATTATTTTCTTTTGAATTTAACCTGCTGTCCATTACCTGGTTTTTGACCACACAATCACCTAGATATACCAAATTCATATCATCCGCAGGTCTGTGAATTAAGTAGGTTGGAAATATCCCCTCTTGTAAGCCAGCCAGCTGCATATGTATTGTAAACCGACATTCACCGTTTCTTGTTTCGACTCTGGCATAGCCTACATTTTTTTTCTTAACTCCATTTTCATATTCATACATATACGATACAAATCTTTTATAGTCAGCCAAATAAACACGCTCCCTTGCCTATCAATAATGATTTAGGTTGTTTCATGATTCTATTCAATATATTCCATGAAAACTATCATTATGCCAAATGCAAGAAAAGGAAGCCGTACAGCTAATGAAATCCTATAATTCTAAAACACTAGGAGGCTACTAATATACTCCCGCACCCACATATGCTGAATATTTTAGTAGCCTCCACTATTTTATTATATAACAATCCACCTTGATTTACTGTATCTGACTGTGCAACTCCTGGAGTGAATGGACTCCTGCTGCCTTATTAAACTTTATATCTTTGATTCCAGCTATGGTAGCTCTGGCTGCTGCCATGGTAGTCACATAACTAATTCGTCCTTTAATTGCGGCCTTCCTGATATAGCTGTCATCATCTGCACCCTTCTTATCAATTGGTGTGTTGACTATTATATCTATCTGACCGTTAGTAATGGCATCTATAATGTCTGGCCTTCCCTTGCCAAGCTTATGAATATTCTCTGCAGGAATACCGTTCTCTACTATCTTATCAAATGTTCCTCCTGTTGCCAGAATTTTAAAGCCACAATCTACAAATCCTTGTGCAATTTCTATTAGCTCAGGCTTATCCCTATCACTAACGCTAATTAATACTGTTCCTGATAAGGGAAGACTATGGTTTGTAGCCTCCTGCGCTTTATAGAAAGCCTCTCCAAATGTTTGAGCCAATCCTAGCACTTCACCAGTGGACCGCATCTCTGGGCCTAATACAGGGTCTACCTCAGGGAACATATTAAATGGGAACACCGCTTCCTTAACCCCATAGTGAGTGAACTTGCTTTCCTTAAGCCCTGACACTGGGGAGGGCATTCCGGTAAATGAGCTAACTATAATCTGTGTTGCAAGCCTTACCATCTGTATGTCACATACTTTGGATACCAAAGGAACTGTTCTTGATGCTCTAGGATTGGCTTCAAGCACATATACCACACCGTCCTCTATGGCATATTGCATATTCATAAGCCCACATACCTTCATCTCATTTGCTATCTTTACTGTGTATTCCTTAATGGTCTCCAGATTCTCTTTACTGATATTCAGTGATGGAATTACACATGCAGAGTCACCGGAGTGAATTCCCGCAAGCTCTATATGCTCCATTACCGCTGGAACAAAGGCCTGTTTGCCATCACTAATGGCATCTGCCTCACATTCTATAGCATTATGAAGAAACCTATCAATTAAAATTGGCCGATCTGGTGTAACACCTACCGCTGCCTCCATATAGATCTTAAGACTTTCATCATCATGTACTATCTCCATACCCCGGCCACCTAGAACATATGAGGGGCGTACCATAACCGGATATCCAATCTTCTCTGCAATATCAAGGGCTTCATTAACATTTACAGCCATCCCTGCCTCAGGCATGGGAATCTCTAACTTATCCATCATTTCTCGGAATCTATCCCTATCCTCGGCCAAGTCGATCGTCTCAGGTGTGGTTCCAAGAATATTAACACCATTTTTCTTTAGCTCCTCTGCTATATTAAGAGGAGTCTGTCCTCCAAACTGCGCTATGATTCCTAGAGGTTTTTCCTTCTCATATATAGAGAGGACGTCCTCAACAGTTAAGGGTTCAAAATACAGTCTATCGGAGGTATCATAATCTGTTGATACGGTCTCAGGATTACAGTTTATTATTATGGTCTCAATACCTAAATCCCTAAGGGCATAGGCCGCATGAACACAGCAATAATCAAATTCAATACCCTGTCCAATACGATTGGGACCACCGCCGAGGATTATTACCTTTTTGTTAGGTGATACCTTTAATTTATCTTCTTTAATATGATAGGATGAATAGTAGTACTGTGCATCTTCGGTACCACTTACATGTATCCCCTCCCAGGCCGCCTTTATTCCTGCCTCGTATCTAGCCTTTCTTATGCTATCCTCACTAACCATAAGAAGCTGACTCAAATACTTATCAGAAAATCCATTTAACTTGGCCTGCCTAAGAATCTCTACCGGGGGAATTGAGCCTTGATATGTCTTCAATTTCTCTTCTTCATCCAAAAGCTCTTTCATCTGCTCTATAAAGTAAGGTTTTATTTTTGTTAGATTATAAAGTTCTTCTACTGACGCTCCTTTTCTCAAGGCCTCGTACATTATAAATTGGCGTTCACTGGTAGCAAGATGAAGCATGTCTAAAAGCTCATCCTTGGATTTAGATGCAAAATTCTTAGCATTTCCAAGTCCATATCGACCTATCTCTAGGCTACGAATTGCTTTTTGAAAGGCCTCCTTATAGGTCTTACCTACACTCATAACCTCTCCAACAGCCTTCATCTGAGTGCCCAACTTGTCCTGAGAACCCTTGAACTTTTCAAAAGCCCAGCGGGCATACTTTATAACTAGATGCTCTCCATCTGGAACATATTTATCTAATGTCCCATATTTTCCACAGGGTATTTCGTTTAGATTAAGTCCTGCTGCCAGCATAGCTGATATTAGGGCTATAGGAAAGCCCGTCGCTTTAGAAGCAAGAGCAGAGGAGCGTGATGTTCTGGGATTAATCTCTATTACACATATCCTACCACTGACAGGATCATGGGCAAATTGAACATTTGTACCACCAATTACACCAATTGCATCAACAATCATATAAGCTTGTCTTTGTAGCTCCTTCTGTAGCTCTTCTGATATAGTAACCATAGGAGCACAACAAATCGAATCCCCTGTATGAACCCCTAAGGGATCTATGTTCTCAATAAAGCAAACTGTTATCATCTTACCTGTAGCATCTCGTACTACTTCCAACTCCAGCTCATCCCAGCCAAGTATAGATTCTTCCACCAGGACTTGACCAACCATACTTGCTTGTAATCCCCTTGCAACTACGGTTTTTAGCTCTTCCACATTATATACCAAGCCACCGCCTTCACCACCCATAGTGTAAGCAGGGCGAATAACTACCGGATAAGACAAGGCATCAGCGATTGCCAGAGCTTCATCCACGGTATATGCTACCTCACTTCTAGCCATACCTATTCCCAAGGACTTCATAGTCTTTTTAAACTCAACCCTATCTTCTCCCCGTTCTATGGCTTCTACCTGTACTCCAATAACTTTAACCTTATATTTATCCAATACACCGGCCTTCTCAAGCTCAGAGCATAAATTTAGGCCCGATTGCCCACCCAGGTTTGGAAGAAGTGCATCTGGCCGTTCCTTATCAATAATATATGTCAGTCTCTCTACATTCAATGGCTCAATATAGGTTACATCCGCTGTTGTAGTATCCGTCATAATGGTGGCGGGATTCGAATTTACAAGAATAATTTTATAACCCAAACTCCTAAGGGCTTTGCATGCTTGTGTACCTGAATAATCAAATTCACATGCTTGACCTATAATAATAGGCCCAGATCCTATAATTAGTACCTTATGAATGTCAGTTCGTTTACTCATATAATCCTCCATTCTAATAGTCTGTAGCTACTCTACTTTGGTTTATCTTCGCTCTGCCGGTTCATTTTAAGTCTATATATAGAAATGGGCAAAAAAAATTTGTATTTTCTTTTTTGCCTCTTTATATTTATTTCTATTATCTTAATTGAAAGCTTATAATTATGCAACAGTTATTTTATTAATTTTATTAATAAAATAATTCAGAATAATTTATATGATAGTATTTTCATTTAATTGTCTATACTAGCTTACAGGCTATATCAATCATTTGCAGCTGAAGGATTAACTAGAGAAAGACGGTTTGAAATTGCGATAAACTGCTCCAAGGTTAAGGCCTCACCTCTAATATCATTAGCTATACCTAAGGCATTTAAAGCATCTATTATGTCATCCTTACTTAAGGATAATCCCTCATAATTATTTATCCCGTTTACTAAAGTCTTTCTCCTTTGATTAAAGGACGCACGAATAAGAGAGAATAAAAGTCTTTCATTCTCTACATGATATGGAGGGTTCTCATATGGTGTCAGATTTATAACCGCAGAGCCAACCTTTGGCCGTGGCATAAAGCAATTAGGAGGGACATTTGCCGCTATGTAGGGCTCAGCGTAATATTGAACCGCAAGAGACAAGGCACCATAATCTTTGGAGCCAGGCCCAGCTTGGATTCGAACTGCCACTTCTTTTTGTATCATAATTGTCACTCTGGATAAGGGTATATGCTTCTCAAATAAATCCATAATAATCGGAGTAGTAATATAATAGGGCAGATTTGCTACTACCTTAATAGGCTTGTTGTTATTATATTTTTCAACAATGGAAGTGATATCAACCTTAAGTATATCCTCGTTTAGCACCCTAACATTATCATAACCAGCTAGGGTTTCTTCCAGTATGGGAATCAGCTTTTTATCAATTTCTATCGCCATAACCTCTCTGGCATTTTCACAAAGAAACTGTGTAAGGGTACCGATTCCAGGACCTATTTCAAGAACAAAATCATCCTTAGTAATCTCGGCAGCCCTTACAATCTTTTCAAGAACATGATTATCAATCAAAAAATTCTGACCGAACTTTTTTTGGAATACGAAGCTATACTTATTAAGTATTTCAATTGTTTTTTTGGGATTTCCTAAGCTAGCCATTCTCTATCCTTTCATCTTGTAGAGTTTTTTTGCATTTTCGTTAGTAACACGGACTACTGTATCATAATCTATGCCTTTTATGTTAGCAATTTCTTGGGCGATATAGGGAAGGTAAAGCGAGCTATTTCTTTTACCTCTATAGGGTACGGGCGATAGGTAAGGACAATCTGTCTCAAGCACCAGCTGCTCTATGGGGGAAAAAGCTACTACCTCTTTGAGCTTCCTGCCGTTTGTAAATGTTAGGACTCCTCCAATACCAAGATAAAAGCCCATGTTTAGATACTGTCTGGCTTGCTCGACTCCATAACCGAAGCAGTGAATAACGGCACCTAGCTCATCAACACCGCTTTCCTTCATCAGGTTATAAGTATCATTGGCGGCATCTCTGCTGTGAATAACCAATGGTTTGTCGATCTCTTTTGCCATCTCCATCTGCTTTATAAACCATTCTTTTTGTATATCCCTATCCGGTGTATCCCAATAATAGTCAAGGCCTATCTCACCAACTGCTAGCACCTTCGGATGATTTGCCTTTTCATTGAGCCACAAAAAACGTTCCTCATCCAATAGCATTGTTTCTCCAGGATGAATACCAACGGATGCATATATATAATCATAGTTTTCAGCCAAGTTGATTGATTGCTCAACTGTCTTTATTCCTGAGCTAATATTTACCACATACTCTATATTTTGCTTTGGGAGGCTTTCAAGAAGCTCCCTACGATCCTCATCAAATGCCTCATCCTCATAATGGGCATGGGTTTCAAATATCATTTGTCTACCTCTTCTTACTAGATTTCCTGCCTTAATATGGCTATTGGTCCCGTTTATTATACATCAGCTTGCCTTTTAAGACAATATAAATCCCCTAGCAACATATGAGGGCTTCATATTAGGGGTATATATGAGTGTTTTGGGAACACCTATACACCCCTGTGAAATCAAAACAGTCCCTTCTTATTTCCTTTGGTTTTGAGGGCCAATTCCCTCTCTTCTTACATTATGCTCCTGATTTTGATTTTCAGGCTTAACTGAGTTAGTTATACTATTAAATTCTTCCTGAAACTTCTTCTGTCTAGACTTTTCTTTTTTATCTTTATCCATGCAATCACCTCATGATTAGTATGGATTCTTAGTAAAAAATTATGTGTTAATAAATTAAACTAACAATTACCTTCATAGACATAATTAAGCTTTCTACGGGCTATATCAGCTAAATGATATACAGTCTCTATAGGTGTTGCCTCCCTATCTTGCATCTTCCAACGGGGAAAAAATCGTGATATATGAAGGGGAATATCCGGGTTAATACTAGAAAGCCAGCTTGACAGGGCTTCCATCTCTTCCTCATTGTCATTCTCACCGGGAATTATTAAACTTGTGACCTCTACATGGCAATGATCGGATGCAATCCTTATGGTGTTTTTGACCGTATCTAAATCACCCTTAAGCTTTTTATAAAAAGCCTGAGAAAACCCTTTAAGATCAATATTGAAGGCATCCACCACAGGAAGTAGCTCTCTTAGAGGCTCTTCACATATAAAACCGGCTGTAACAACCACATTTTTAAGGCCTTTTTCCTTAGCGAGAGTGCTACAGTCCTTAACAAACTCATATCCTATTAAGGGTTCATTATATGTGTATGCGATGCCTATATTACCTCTGTCCTTTAATTCATAAGCCCGCTTAACCAGTGCAGAGGCACTTGTATTACCGTAATCAATGTTTCTACCATCAATCATGGATATTTCATGATTTTGACACCATCTACATCGTAAATTACAACCATAGCTTCCTACAGACAGTATCTTACTAGATGGATAAAAATGATATAAGGGCTTCTTTTCTATAGGATCTAGGGCCATGGCCGTTATTTTCCCATAATTTTCACTAACAACCTTACCCCCTCTGCAGATTCTACCATTACAAAAGCCCAGCTGTCCTTCATCTAATTTACACCTATGGGGACAAATATTACATTCTATTTTCATACATACCTCTATTCAAGCTAAATCTTGTTTACAGTTGCTTATCTTCTTCAACTATTTATGGGTCATTGATGCCTTACAACCTCAAACCTTTCTAGCTTTATATCTTCATTATCATAAATACCAGCCTTTTTTCTCGCAATGGATACCTGTTCTTCCACAGAATTTATACCTTCAAGATTCGGTAGTAAGAGGCCTCTTCTTCGACCAGCACTTACTATTACACCATATCGTTTTACATCCAGCTCCTCTATGGAATCTATGGGCTCTGCATCCGATAGCACATCCACACTATAAACCAGGTCATCAAGCTCTTCTTGGCTAACCGGTGGAAAACGTGGATCTTCTACCCCCGCACTTATGGCATTTCTTATAATCTCATCAGCTATACTTTCGGTTACTGGAGAAATTGTCCCAATACATCCCCTAAGCTGTCCATACTTTTTCAATGATACGAATACTCCAGCCCTTTTCATAATCATTTCATCAGGAAGAGAATCCGGTTTTTCTATATATTCACCCGTCTTAATATAGGTTTCAAGGGATTTCCTAGCTAGACTAACATAAGCGTCCTCCTGCTTTTGTCTTTCCCTGGCCAGTTTTAATTGCTCCTGCTTAAATATAGTATCAAAATGTCTATTATCATCTTCACCTGTAATCCTATATGAGCATACCCCATAGCCTACTCCAAAGGTCGCTTCATAGGATAAAAATCTCGGCTCTACACTTAGACCGCTTAAAGCACCAGCCATGATTATAAAAGATCTTAGACCGCATTCTGCCGCTGCTTCACAAAGATCTGGAGAGATCGTAAGGAAGCTTAGAAAGTCTCCCCCTTTCATGGCTTTGGTAATCATACTATCAAACTCTATTCCCTCCTTGGCAAATCCATAAGGCCCGTCCTCTTTCAGCTTATGAGACAGATCGCCGCTGGCCACAATTACTATCTTTCTATTAAGCTTGTCCGCTGTCTCCTTAATGCATCTACCTAATTTATAGTGATCCGTGACCGGTAATCCCGAGAGACCAAGCCTCACCAGACTATAATCCTTTAAATATTGATTAATATAGTATAGAGGTACCATGGTTCCATGATCTAGACTAGAATCCTTTTCTCCAAGAGTACCAGCTTCTAGCTGGTTTCTCTCTGCTAATGCCTCCAGGGCTTCTACAAAATCCTCGTCATATTTAACCGAAAAGGATATATTTTTAGCACCAAAGCGGCCAAAATCACCTTGAGCTCCTGGACCCGGAGAGATATGAAAGTAATCCGAATAAAGAATTGAATGAGGCGTTGTCATTATAATTGTGTCCGGCTTAAGATCAGCAATTTGCCTAGCAATTTCATGATAACTGTCTATTGTCTTTTGAACCTTCTTCTCCTCTCCCTTTCCCACCTCCGGAATTATAAGGGGCGGATGGGGAACTATAAAGGCACCTAATATAGCCATAGCTTCATCTTCCTTTCAACTCTAATATACAAACCTGTTAATACATTAGATTCTACCCTTTTTATTCCGATTATGCAACGACTGACTGTACCGGGTACATTGTAAACTGTACCCGGTACAGTCAGTCGGAAAATGGTTGTACCCGGTACAGTCAGTCAAAACACAAGATTCGTTATAACAACACTGGCTATGGTGCCTGCTAGGGTGGCTACAAGAGCCCCTGCTAGGGTGTATCGTGACTTCTTTACTCCCGCTGCCATAAAATATACTGCCATGGTATAGAATATGGTCTCTGTACTGCTTAGAATTATGGATATTAGCCTTCCTAGATAGGAATCGGGCCCATACTCCTTGAATATATCTAGGAGGAGGCCTGTGGCCGCAGATGATGAGAACATTTTAACTAAGACTACAGGCAATAGCTCTGATGGAAAATGAAATATATCAGTAATAGGCTTCAATAGTTTTGATAATAAATCCAAAGCCCCCGATGCCCGTAAAATCCCTACTCCAACCATGAGGCCAATAAGGGTTGGTAGTATATCCAGAACCACCTTAAACCCGTCCTTGGCTCCTTTAATAAACTCTTCATATATGGGCGTCTTCATAAGAAGGCCTAAGCCAATTATATAAAAGAATATAAAGGGCATAATATAATCAGATACATAGATAATAAAATCCATTCTCTCCCTCCTAACAGACCAATATTAAAGTTATCCCTACCGCTTTTTCCGACTGACCAGCTTTCTTGCTGTAACAGAAAATATAACTCCTGATAATGTGGATATACTTGTTGCTATAATTCCTGCCATCAGTATTTCTGAAGGATTAACCGAACCATATTGGCTTCTGTAAGCTATAATATTTACAGGTATCAGCTGAAGAGATGATATGTTCACTATTAAGAGTGTACACATATCACAGCTTGCTATATCAGAATTAGCATTAAGACCTTTTAACTCTTTCATAGCCATTAATCCCATAGGCGTAGCCGCCCAACCAAGCCCCAATATGTTCGCTATCATATTTGAGGCAATATACTCATTTACTGGATGTCCCTTTGGAATATCGGGAAATAAGAATCGAATAATTGGCCTTAAAGCCTTAGTAAATGAAGCCACAAGCCCACATTTTTTTGCTACCTGCATCATACCAGTCCACATAGCCATTATTCCAAGCATAGATATGCATAGGGTAACTGCCTCCTTAGAAGAGCTAATAGCAGCATTTCCTACATCTGCTATATTGCCGTTAAACACTCCTACTATAATACCAATAATAATCATTAACCCCCATAAATAACTTAACACCTTTATACCTACCTAATAAAGCTATTGATAAACTATATTCATAATATAACAAATAATGTCCTAGGATTTGCTTATTTATAGTTGGTTTTGCATTCCTTTTACATTAATTGTTTAAAATGTGCTACCTTTTGACAAATATTTTAATTGACAGAAAAAGTACTTTATGATATCTTATTATAATGTCATATACAAAATATGTAAGCCTATTTGTAACTCGTACAATGGCGTATATATGACAATATCCCCAATATACCTGAGAAAAGGAGGCCATAATATGAAAGGTACAGGCATTGTAAGAAGACTCGATGAGTTAGGAAGAATTACACTTCCTATCGAGCTAAGAAGAACATTAGACGTAGGTGAAAGAGATCCATTGGAGATTTTTGTTGATGAGGGAAGAATTATCCTTCAGAAGTACGAGCCGTCTGATATTTTTACAGGCAGCAAGGAAAACCTTATCAGCTATCATGATAAGAAGATTTCCAAGGATACTATCAGAGAACTAGCAAAATTAGCTGGAATTATTGAATAGTGTACATATCCACAGTGTATTTAGGAGCCCCGAAACGGTGGTTAAATCGTTTCGGGGCTCCTTTATATCTTACTTGTTATTTAGTTTAACAGAATATCTTGTGCCTTTTTCGACACTATAATACTCTCCACTTGGACTATCATTAACGTAAACCTGCCCTATAACATAATGGTTAGGCGACTCTGCTTTTATAGCTTGGCCATTCTCATCAAAATATTCTTTTGGTACTCCTTCTATAGCAATATAGTTGATCTTTTTTTCTATACCATCAACATGGATTGTCTTTTGCATTGTACCATTTTCCAATCCATACAAGAACATGCCAGTTGTTTCAGTGGTTATTCTTTGCCATTTTCCTTCCTTGTCTTTCTCATAGCTATCCTCCACTGTCTTTCCCATACCAGAGGGCATATCTTTATTCCATTCCCCCTGATAATAATACCAAGCAAAATCCTTATCCTTAAGTTTGACTACAAATTGAATTCCCATGCCCTCTCTCATGCCGTCTCTAAAACCGCCTGCATATAACTTGTTCTTATCAGATATCAGCATGCCATAGCTCATATTAGAGTCCATATTACCTGAGGGACTATAGTAATAGGGGGCATTTCCAGCTATGGTATCAATAAAAAACGAGTCCTTAGTTATATTAGTAATTGTATCTATATCAACAACACTCAGTGCAGTATAGAGCTCATTTAATATTTTTTCCTTTTCTTTTCTTTGCTTAATTAGTTCATTGGCTTTATGTAATATATCTTCAGAGGCTTTGCTCCTATTACTTCTTAGATAATTCTGTAGTAGAGATTTGGCAGTATCATAATCCTTGAGAAGAATATAAAGCTCAGCCATTTGGTTGTATGCTGTATCTATCTCAGGTATAAGCCTTATAGCCTCATTAAAGTTAGTAAATGCCTCCTCATAGTTTTCCTGATATATGTACTCGGATGCCATAAGAAGAATTTCATCATATTTTATCTCCTTAAGGCGACGCTCTACCCTGTTCAGCATACTGACTAATTTTTCTGACTCCACTAAAGCAAGGCTATCGTTGATTTCCTCCTCTGCTAAATCATATCTATCCATAGCTATATAGGATTCTACAATTTTTATATAGGAAATTTCCTCCTTGCTTTTTATCATCTTTGCTTTCTCATATTCATCAATGGCTTTCATATACTCCCCATTTGAAAAATATGTGTCCCCATAAGATATTAACTGATAAAATCTATGGTCTGATTTTCTAGTTGTTATTTCCTCTATTTTTTCTTTAACTGCAGTGGTTTTTTTAACTTCGTACCTATTTCTTAATACCTCAAGGGCTTTATCATAATCATGGACTCCACCATAAGCCTCAGCTAAACCTATTGATAAAATCTCCTTATCACCATATTTCATAGATAAAGCTTTTTGAAAGGCTTCCTGGGCTTCTTTAAAACTACCTGCTTCTAGATAATCCTGTGCCATGACAGTCTGTTCCTCATATCTCTTTCTTGAGATATAGGCATTATATATAAATAAAGTAGCTAATAGCAATATAAAAGCAGATAAGATAAATACCCACCTTTTCCTACCCCAGTGCAATATTTTATTTATCATTGTTACACCTCCAAAAAACGGTTTCCACAACCAGTAAGGCTAGATAAAGAACACTAGTCCTCTTTTAAATCCAGAAGCGCTTGATAGACCTCTCGCTTACTAATACCTCTATCCTTGGCAACCGATTTCATTGCCTCTTTTTTTTCTAAACCCTGGTCGGTATATATCTTCATATGTTCAGTAATACTTTTTTCTTCCCATATGCTTTGTCTTTCTTTCTCAAGCTCATTAACGGATTTCCCCTCAATTATAAGAACAAATTCACCTTTAGGTTCTGTACTCTCATAAGAAGATATCGCTTCAATTAGACTTGTCCTACAAATAGTTTCGTGTATCTTTGTTAGCTCCCTGACAATAGTAATAGTTCTATTACCCAAAGTCTCATATAGTTCTCTTAGGGTCTTTTTCAATCTATGGGGAGCTTCATATAAGATAAGAGTACGGGTGTCATTGGTAAGCTCACTCAGAATCCTGGCTCTTTCTTTCTTATCGGAAGGAAGAAAAGCCTCGAAGGAAAACCTCCCAGTTGACAAGCCGGATAGGGTCAGCCCTGTTATAAGGGCACAGGGTCCAGGAAGTGATGTCACCTCAATTCCTGCATCATAGGCCTGCTTAACCAACTCCTCACCAGGGTCGGATATGGCAGGTGTCCCTGCATCTGTAATTAAGGCGATGTGCTTGCCTGCCAGTAGCTGCTCAACCAGATTCTTTGCCTTGTCTACTTTATTATGTTCATGATAGCTGGTCATCGGTGTCTTAATCTCATAATGGTTGAGTAGCTTTCTGCTATATCTAGTATCCTCAGCCGCAATTAAGTCAACCTCCCTAAGAGTATTTATAACCCTAAGGGTAATGTCCTCAAGATTACCGATGGGGGTTGCACATAAATATAATTTTCCTGACATATCTCCATGCCTTTCCCATATATTTGTCCGGTTAGTGTGTTGTACTATTAATAACCGTATATTTTAAGAATTTCATCTGTATAGATCCCAGGCTCCTTGTATACAATTAGCGGGGCCTCAATAATAAGGTTTCTTCCTCCCCCCTTAACACATTCCAAAAGCACCATATTAGGCTCCTTGTCAACATAAGGATAGACAAGTCTCATCCTTTTAGCCTCTAGCTTATACTTACTGCATATACTAATGATGTCTACCAATCTAAAGGGCCTGTGAACCATATAAAATCTTCCTTTGGGTTTTAAGAGCTTGGCGGTTTCACGAATCACATCCTCAAGGGTACATAGTATTTCATGTCTGGCAATAGCCTTTGAACTGTCTGGATTGACAATACCATGACTATGGTTCATATATGGAGGATTACAGGTAACAACATCAAAGGAAGCCATTCCAAAAAGCTTAGAGGCCTCCTTGATATCTCCTTCTACAATATCAATTTTCTTCTCAAGTTTGTTAAGGACTAGACTTCGTCTGGCCATATCAGAAATATCACTCTGTATTTCAAGGCCAGTAAAATGCTTGCCTGAGGTTTTTGCCTCCATGAGAATGGGTATTATCCCTGTTCCCGTTCCCAAGTCTAATACCAACTCATCTACATGAACCTTGGCAAAACCTGATAACAATACTGCATCCATACCAAAACAGAACTTACTTGTATTTTGAATAATCTTATAGTTCTTTATATGAAGATCGTCTATTCGTTCTCCAGGTTTTATTAATTCATTAGGAATATCCATCTTATTCATCATCCAAAAGGGATTTTCCTTCCTTCTTCTCCAGAAGCTCCAATACCCTTAGTTCTTCATCATCTATATTGTTTCCTTTTTCTTTCCTCTTCTTAGGTTTAAATTTCAGGTCTTCCACCTTATATTCACGAACTTCTTTTTCGTCATTTTCCAAAGTGACAATAACCTTTACTAACTGTTTTAATACACTGACACTCTGGACCTCTCCCTTAAGATTATCATTTGTAGTAACATAATCTCCCACATCAGGAAGCTTTGCATTTAATTCCTCATATGCCTCCTGTTCATTCTTTAGGCAGCACATAAGCCTTCCACACACCCCTGAAATTTTGGTTGGATTAAGAGAAAGATTCTGTTCTTTTGCCATCTTAATAGATACTGGTGCAAATTCTGACAAATGAGAATTGCAACAGAGAGTTCTACCACAGATTCCAATTCCACCAACAATCTTCGTTTCGTCTCTAACACCAATCTGTCTAAGCTCTATTCTAGTCTTAAAAACAGAAGCCAGGTCCTTAACTAATTCTCTAAAATCGATTCTTCCATCAGCAGTAAAATAGAACAAGACCTTATTATTGTCAAATGTATACTCAGAGTCAATTAGCTTCATCTCCAGTTCATGCTTTTTGATTTTCTCTAAGCATATCTGAAAGGCTTCCTTTTCCTTTTCTTTGTTCTTTCTTTCTATCTCGTCATCCTCTGGAGTAGCTAGGCGAATTACAGGCTTTAAGGGCTGAATTATCTTATCATCTTCGATCTGCCTAAGTCCTAATACTACTTTGCCATATTCTACTCCTCTTGCGGTTTCAACAATTACATTGTCCCCTTGTTTTATATCAAGTCCTGCTGGGTCAAAATAATATATTTTTCCAGCACTTCGAAATCTTACTCCAATAACATTAACCATTATAATTCTCCTTTATACTGAGTAGCATCAGTTCTATAGTAATGTCTAGATTAACATTGGCCTTTAGCTTTGCCTTTGCTTCCTCCATGGATCTAATTATATTCTCTAACTCGTCATAGCTTCTTGTGTTTGCATGCTTCTTGATTATCTGAAACTCATCTTTAAACAAGAGTAAATTTGGGTCCTTTGTTGCCTTTAGCATCAGTACATCCCTAAACCAAAGCATCATTAAATCTATATAATCATTAATAGAATTCTTATCTTCAGTGATGGTTTTTATACCTGCTATAATCTCATGCAATTCCATGTCATCGATGTATCTAAGGATGTGAAAGATATCCTCCTTTTTAGTCTCAAAGTCGTCCGAGGATGCATATTTTATAGCCTTTCCAACATTCCCCCCACTAAAATCAGCAGCAATCTCTGCTAAATAGTCTGGAATTTGATGCTTACTCATAAGGTATTCCTTAATAAGCTTTCTATCTATTGGTTTTAAATCCAAGGTTACACAACGAGACAGAATAGTAGGTAATAAGCTCTGTATATTGCATGCAAGTAGAAGTACTATGGCATACTCAGGGGGTTCCTCAATTGTCTTCAATAATGCATTTTGCGCATTTTCTGTCATTTTATCCGCAGAGTCTATTATATATATCTTGTAAGGGCTTTGATAGGGCATAACATGAATATCTGCATTGACCTGGGTCCTTATATCATCCACGCCAATGCTGGCTTTTTCATGGCTTACCCACAATATATCCGGGTGATTTCCACTATCTGTTTGCATACAAGACTTACAGCTGTTGCAGGGATTCCCTCTCTGATCCATGCATTGCAGTGCTTTTGCAAATGCTAATGCAAGAGATTTTTTCCCCATTCCTTCTTCACCATGAAAAATATATGCATGAGAAATCTTCTCTGCCAAAATAGCATTCTGCAGATGTTTAATTATTCCTTCATGTCCAATTATTTGTGTAAAGTCCTGCATTTAAATTCTCCATAAATTTATTAAGTCATTATATCTATCAATAATCCTCGAATCTCATCTACTTTATTAAGTATAAGAATATGATCCTTTTCATCCTTAATGAGCTCCATAGCAAGCTTGTCCAGCTCTTCGTTGACTAGCTTAATCATAGTATATACTCTGTGTCTTCCCTTTCTATCAAGGAAATTTTCTCTTGTAAACTTATGAGATCTTGTTACAATCTCATTCATAAATTCTCTAATTAATTCCCTATAGTACTTCATATCACGCACATCCATATGCTTAACAAGCTTTTTACCCTGTGCTGAAATTTCATCAAGCATTAGATTTAACCTTGCCTGAAGGTTCTGGTCCTCTATATGGGAAATTAGGGTGAATTTAAAGGAACCATCCGTTTCTTGCACCGGAGGTTTCGGTGTAGGCTGATTAACCTGCTGTAATTGATTTACTTTAATATCCATAGAATCTCCTCAAATTACTTTGCTGAACCAATGGGCTTATGGTGATTATATCATATCTTCATATGGTTGACAGTATTTTTTTATAGCTATAATTATAGAGGCTATTCCAATAGCTTCTTCATATCATTTATAATTTCATCTATACAAATATTTATATCAAGGTTTGTATACCTACGTGTTATCCCATACCTAGCTATATTCTCTTCTGAAAAATCCTCATCATCTGCCAGAAATCTTCTACAAAGTTCTGCATATTTGGGTTCCTTTTGCTTTTGCTCTCTACGAACCGCACGAATAAGGCGTATTCCATCCTCTACCTCAATATATATAGGTATTACCTTATCCTTTCCAAAATAATCTCTTAATTGCCCATAGCTAAACAAGGTCCCATGCATTATATAATTATGTTTCTCTATATCAATCTGGCCATCATTAACGGTAAAATAATGCCACTTTCCATGAATTGTATTATAGGAGCGATGCTCTATTACCTTGTTCATCTCTTTTAGTTTATTAAGTCTTCCTTCATCAACAAAATAATACTCTACTCCCTCTCTTTCTGATACCCGTATAGGCCTTGTAGTATACATTATCACTGTTTTTAGATTTAATTCTTTATTCTCTAATAGCTTTTTATATATAGTATCCTTACCAGTTGCACTCTTTCCGATTATAATAAAAATTTTCGACATTTGTCCTTGCCCTTTCTCCTGCTAGTCTATCCCTAATATGTAAATACTATATGCTACTTACTCCTTTTCTTTCTTTTTTTCTGGAGATACATCTTTTGATCTGCTACGCTTAAGCACTCCTCCAATGTCATATTCTCATCTGGCTTAGTAATGTTCCATCCATAGCTAATACTGATTTTAAAATCAGGGGTCTGAACCTCATTAAACCTACGGATAGCATCTTCAAAATTACTAATAAAACGAGCAATTTTCTCCATATCATATTCCACACCGATAACAGAAAACTCATCTCCGCCTAGTCTTATACATATCTCATCATCTTCTGAAGCATCCTTGAGAGCATCTGCCACAGCTGAGATGGCTATATCGCCACCTGCATGCCCATATTTATCATTTATAGACTTAAGATTGTCCATATCAGCACTAAAAACCATCAGTTTGCTTTGATTTTTAACACTTTGCTCCAAATACTTCTGACCAAGCGAAATCAATGCTCTTCTGTTATATAATCCAGTCATTTCATCCTTTATAGACATATCCTCTAGCTTATAGACCAGTCTATTAATCTCACTATGAATCTTAATGTTTTCTAATGTATTACATATATTTGTAAGCCATCCCTGATAAGAGGATTTATATGATTGAAATTTCTTGAAGCTAATAGCTGCATAACCATAGCATTTATCACGATGATGAAGCATGTTAAAATAAAATGCCTGAGGTTCACTATCCAAATATATTGATGGTATTAGCTCACTGGCTTTAAACTGTGTTTTTTGCAATACTTGTCCATTTTTTATTCCAACCTCCATGGTTACTTCTCTATCACAAAAATCCATAACAGATTCTATACCATTCTCATATCTATCCCAATCAGTATAAAGACACATATAGAAGGATGAATAACCTGAATTTAGATTCATATATGAAGGCAGCCTACTATTAAGGTCATCTAGCTTGTCCACCCCTGTTAGATCAATAGACATATAGGCATTCCTTGATATGGTTTCATCTCTATTATCTAGCTCCTGAATAATGTGGTTCTTTCTTTTAAATATTTCTTCAGAATCTTTTTTTGTCTCACAGCCGCAGGATTCTCGAATATATGTTACAAAATTTATATATGTTAAATCCTCCCGTGGCTTCCCAATATTCATTCCATGAATTTTGTCAACAGCTTCTCTACCCATTTCAGCTATAGGCATACCCACCGTTGTAATCGATGGACTAAAATCTTTAGTTATCTCTATATTGTCAAATCCTGATACTGCAATATCTTTGGGAACAATTATACCCCGCCTGGCTAAAGCATTGCATACTGATATTGCCATATAATCATTTGCACAAATAATCGCCTCAGGATGGGTCTTTGGATTAGACATCCATGTATCAACTGCATCATATCCTGCTCGCTTCCAGAAGTCTCCATAGATAATCCTTTCCTCTTCTATGGGGATACCATGCTTAGTCAGAATTCGCTTGTAAGTGTTTAATCTTATATCCGACACAGGATTTTGTTTGGGACCGGTAAGAAAGTTAAGCTTTGTGAATTTATGATCAATTATGAAATGCTCTATTATTTGGTCTAGGGCGATATCGTCCTTAATTAATACATTTTGATACTCATCTCTTCTCTGTCTTACACTAACTACAGGACAATTACTATATTTTTTTATATTATAAATGATCTTAGATTCAAAGTCCTGAACCATTAAGGTATCTGGAAGCAATATAATTCCATCTAATTCCTCATACTTTATAATGTTTGCTATATTGCTTTCCGCTATCTCGTAATTAATCTCCCCATAACCAACAAAGTTAGAGAATATGGCAACATTATATCCAAACTCATAGGCCCTCTTATATATAGCTCTACAAATTAAATCTTGATATTCCTCAGAAGCCCGTGTAACAAAAACACCAATAGTTTTTCGATTGTTATTAAGCATGCCCCTACTCCCCACCTTCAAAGCATTAAGCCAAATTAATGAATATATTACTTTAATAATACACTATTCCATATCAAAAAAAAAGCCTCTATCATTGTTTTTGAATATGAGTCGAGGCTAAAGCTGTTCTTATCTATTCAATTATATTTGTGTTTAAATGTAACTCTTTCTTCATGTTTTTTTGTTGGTACATCTTTATATCTGCTGTAACCAAGCATTCCTCAATTGTAGTACGCTCATTGGGGGTAATAAGATCCCATCCGTAACTAACATATACCTTGAATTCTTGATTACCACTTTCATTGAATTTCTCCAACTCACCAATAAATCTTCTAATAAAGCGTTGTGCCTTATCCTCGTCGTAGAGTAATCCTACTACAACAAATTCATCTCCCCCAAAACGGACACAGATTTCGTCATCATCAGCTGACAAAACCAATGCATCAGCAACAGTTTTTAGGGCGATATCTCCTCCAATATGACCATAGTTATCATTGATGAATTTTAGCTTGTCCATGTCGGATGTAAATATCATAAGTGCAGTTTGCTCCTCTACAGCCTGCTTAAGATATTTTTCCCCTATGGTTTCAAGGCCTCTCCTATTATATAAGCCTGTTAACTCATCTCGGATATACATGTCCTCCAGCTTATAGACAAGGCGGTTCAACTCACTATGTACTCTTATATTCTCAAGAGCATTACTAACATTCATCATCCAGGACTGAAATGTTGTCATATATGTTTGGATCTTTTCAAAGGCTATTGCAACATAACCAAAATCCATATTTCTATGATGTAATACAGTGACATAAAATATCATTGGCCTATCCTCTTCGAATTGTTGAGGAATAAGATTCCGTCTCTTATAACGGATTCTATTATAATGGGTTTGGTTTTTAACTCCAACCTCCATCACCATCTCCTCATCAGGATCAAAGATGCGTTCATAATTGTCATCTATATTTTGCCAATCACTATATAGACACATATAAAAATCAGTAAAGCCTGCATTTTCATATACATAGGTATGAATACTGTTAAATACATCCTCCTGCTTAGTCTTGCCGGTTAAGTCTGCTGACATATAACAGTTCCTTACGACCTCTCTTTTTAACTTTTCTAAATAAGAAAAGTAATGCTTACTACCCTGCCTCTTCTCCTTGTCAGCATTATAATGGCAACCACAGGATTCTCTGATAATTGTATTAGATTTTACAAAGGAAGTCTTCTCCTCATTATGTCCTTTATTAACCCGATCAATCTTATTAACTGCTTCAATACCCATGTCAACAACTGGCATTGTTGCCGTAGTAATAGAAGGTCGAAGTTCACTGGCATCAGATATATCATCAAAGCCCGATACCGCTATCATGTCTGGCACTGATATCCCTCTATCCTCTAGGGCCCCTGCTACAGTAATAGCCATATAATCATTGGCACATATAATGGCCTCTGGTACAGTATCTGGATTGGATAACCATAAATCTACTGCAGTTTTTCCTTCGTGTTTCCAGAAATCCCCGTAGTAGATTCGCTCTTCTTCTATAGGAATATTATACTCTTTCAATATTCTTTTATAAGATCCAAGTCTTTTTATTGAATCAATATGGTCCTTTGGCCCTGCCAAAAAATTAAGCTTTGTAAAACCATGCACCTCTATAAAGTGCCTAATTATATTCTCTAGAACAGTATCGTCATCAACTAATACATTGTAATGCCCTTCAGTTTCTGTTCTAATACTTACTACAGGACATTTGCTTCTTTTTCTTATCTGACCATTAATCTTCTCCACAAGTCCCTCAACAGCCATGGTATCTGGAACCATAATAATCCCATCAAGCTCCTCATAGAGTGGAAGGTCTGCAATTTTAAGTTCTCCCTGGTCATATTCTGATACGTCATAGCCTCCAAAATTCGTTAAAAACACAACATTATAGCCTAGCTCCTGAGCACGAATTGAGATTCCCTTGCTTAGCAGCACCTGAAATTCATCATATACTAGTGATATAAATACTCCTATTGTTTTTCTACCGTTTTGGAACACTTAGCATTCTCCTTTAGTAAATATGTCCGAAGTTCTTAATGTCAGTATAATAATATAGTACTTCTTTACTATAATATATAATATTTTCTTACAAAAAACAATATATTTATTTATATAAGCATGTATGTTTTATATATATCAGTATATTCTAAGTCTTTAGGACAAAAGCATCCTATCATTAGCAAAGCTACCCTGACTAACTATTTCAAATTTCTGTAGCAAATCTGTAACCTTTAATTTACTTTTCTCTTCACCCTGAACATCAAATATTATCTTCCCTTCGTACATCATAATCAGGCGGTTTCCATATTGGATGGCCTGCTTCATATTATGGGTTACCATAAGGGTGGTTAGATTATTGGCTGCTACAATCTGCTGTGTCAGGTCAAGCACCCTTTCCGCCGTACTGGGATCTAAAGCTGCAGTATGCTCATCCAGTAGAAGAAGCTTGGGCTGCTGAAGGGTTGCCATAAGTAAAGTTAAGGCCTGTCTTTGGCCGCCTGAAAGAAGTCCTACTTTTGTGCTCATTCTACTCTCCAGACCCAAACCAAGATTATTTAACTTATCCACATATATCTGCTTTTCTTTATTGGTAATTCCCCACCTAAGTCCCCTTCTCTTACCTCGGCGATAAGCTAAGGCAAGATTTTCCTGAATCTCCATGTTGGCTGCTGTACCCATCATTGGATCCTGAAAAACTCTGCCCAAGTATTTTGCCCTTTTATATTCCGGAAGAAAAGTTATAGCTTCGCCGTCCAGTGATATGCTGCCACTATCCGGAGGATATACTCCTGCTATAAGATTAAGTAAAGTGGACTTTCCAGCACCATTTCCTCCGATAACTGTAACAAAATCTCCTTTTTTTAGGTCGAGGGTCAGATTGTTAATTACTCTCTTTTCATTAACAGTATTGTGGTTAAAGGTCTTGTATATTCCATTCAATTTTAACATTATCTTTGGGCCTCCTTTCTGTTAAATAAAGGCTTGTTCTTAAGCATAGTAGGAATGGACAGGGCTAATGCTACCACAATAGCGGTAAATAATTTCATATCGTTTGTATCCAGTCCCATGCGAAGAATAAGGGCGATTATTATTCTATAAATCACTGATCCACACATTATAGCCAGCATCTTTACAGCAAAGTTTTTTGCCTTTAAGAACATGACCTCACCGATTACGATGGAGGCTAAGCCTATGACTATTACCCCTTGACCCATGCCTACATCGGCATAGCCCTGTGTCTGTGTTACCAATGCTCCCGCAAATGCAATTAAACCATTACTAAATGCCAGGCCCGCTATCTTTGTTAAATCGGTATTTACTCCCTGAGCTCTTACCATAGTATCATTATTCCCAGTAGCTCTAATACAGCTACCTATTTCCGTACCGAAAAACCAATAAAGAAAGGCGATAGCAATTAATGAAAAGAGTAAGCCTACCACAAGGACAACCCCTGTTTGCAGAACGATATCTTTAATTCCAAGTTCAGCCGCAGTAGGCAACAGGTCCTTAATCATGAATATTAGTGATTTATTACCCACAAGTGAGGTGTTTGGTTGACCCATTATTCTAAGGTTAATTGAATACAGGCCAAACATTGTTAAAATACCGGATAGGATTGCAGGAATCTTAAGCTTTGTATGTAAAAGCCCGGTCACTGCACCAGCTACTAATCCTGCTAACAAGGCTACAAATAAGCTCAAATAGGGATTAAGGTTCAGCCTCACCACAAATACTGAGCTGATACTTCCTCCTAAGGCAAAGCTCCCCTCGCAGGTTAAATCGGCATAATTTAAAATTCTAAAAGTTATAAATACTCCCAAAGCAAATATAGTCCATGTTAGGCCCTGAGCAGTAGCTCCATATATAGACAAAAGTACATCCATTTGATTCATCCTTTCTTCATCTAATTACTTTATTTTAATCGGAAACCTATGTGTAGGCAACCATTTTTCTCTAAAATTTATCTGTAAGAGTTTAGCTTGTAATTCACATACAGTTCCTGGCTTATTGGCGGAAAAAAGAGGGGTGACCTAGCCCCTCCTATCTTGACATCACAAAGTATTATTAGTTATAAGCATTATTCTGAATATAATTCCTCAGGTATCACTATTCCCAGTTGATTTGCTACTTCCTGATTTATAGTCAAAGAATATTCATCCTCAGGTAGGTATTCTATAGGCATTGTAGCAGTCTGGGCATTGTCCTTAATAATTCTTACTGCCTGCTTACCGGTCAACCATCCAAGCTTATAGTAATCAATTCCATAGGTTGCTAGCCCACCCTTACTAACCATGCCTTCCTCACCACAAATTACTGGTATTCCGTTAGCATTTGCTACCATGGCTACAGTAGGCATGCCAGATGCGATGGTATTATCTGTAGGTGCATATATTGCATCTATCTTACCGACTAAGGACTGAACAACCTGTTCAATATCGTTGGTACTAGAAACTGTTGCGTCAACCACCTCTAAATTAAATTCCTCAGCTGCTTCCTTTGCCATATCAACCTGGATTTTTGAATTACTTTCACTAGAGCTATATAAAATTGCGATTTTCTTAGCATCAGGCACAAGCTGAGTAAATAATTCAATCTGCTTTCTTACTGGTGTAAGATCAGATGTACCTGTCACATTTCCTCCAGGAGCTTCATTGGATTCTACCAAATCTGAGCCTGCTGGATCTGTAACTGCTGTTACAAGAATCGGGATATCCCTTGTAGCATTAGCAACCGCCTGAGCAGAAGGGGTAGCAATAGCCAAAATCAAATCACTACCATCATTAACAAGCTTTGTTGCTATAGTATTAAGTGTAGATTGGTCATTCTGAGCGTTTTGATAATCAATCTTTATATTCTCTCCGTCTATGTAGCCAGCATCCTCTAATGCATCTACAAACCCCTGATAACTGGCATCCAGTGCCTCATGTCTAACAAGTTGGTTAATTCCTATCTTAAATGTTTTTTCCTTTTTACCACATCCGGCCAGTAAAACACCCGCCAGGGCAAGAACAAGCATGCCCACCAATATTCTCTTAGATTTCATGGTTTCCTCCTCTTACCATTTTTTGCTTTAACACTTTGACGCTTTGACGCTTTTAATGGATAAAGTATACTATGTTTTAAAACGTTAGTCAACAACTAATATTTGTTATAAGAATTAAAATATAATAATAGGTAAAGCTATCCATAATAAATAATATTTAATTTCATTTGCGCTTTAATAGACTGGAGGTTTAGATGGATAAAACCGTAAAATTATCATCGGACATAAATCAAAACATTAGACTAGTACATCAATTTCTGCCTGTGAAAAGGAGCTTTGATGTCATAGGCAGGGAATTAATTATTGGGCAGGCCACAAGGGCTTACTTAGTATTTATTGATGGTTTTGCTAAAGACGATATAATGCTATGGATCTTGCAAGTGTTACAGTCATTATCAGAGAATGATATGTCTAATATTACTATCCAAACTCTGATGACTAAGAAAATAGGTTATATAGAAGTAGAGCGATTCAATGATCTGGAGCAGTTGAGATCTATGGTGCTGGCCGGAGCAGTAGGCCTTATTGTGGACGGTCAGGATGAAGGCCTTATTATTGATGCAAGAGAATATCCGGTTCGTAGCCCAGAGGAGCCTGAGCTTGAAAAGGTTAGCAGAGGCTCAAGAGATGGTTTGGTAGAAACAATTATATTTAATACGGCACTTATAAGACGTAGGCTTAGAGATCCAAACCTAATTTTTGAGATTAAAACTGTGGGTAAGCGTTCAAAAACAGATGTGTCAATAGCTTATCTGGATGATATGGTAGATAAAAAGCTACTCTCAGAAATACAAGATAAAATAGATAAAATAGATGTTGGTGCTCTTGTTATGGCAGAAAAGACACTGGAGGAACTTTTAATCAAAAAACATTGGTATAATCCACTGCCACAGGTAAAGTTTACAGAACGGCCTGATGTTGTTGCTGCGCATCTAATGGAAGGACACATCGCAATCATAGTAGATACCTCCCCTAGCATAATGCTACTACCGGTGACATTATTTCATTTTACCCAGCATGCTGAGGATTACTATCAGAACATTCTTGTAGGTAGTTATTATAGATGGATTCGCTTTTTTGGGATGCTTTCTGCCCTATTACTACCTCCTCTGTGGCTTTTATTGGTACAAAACAAAGAACTACTTCCTGATTTTCTTCAGTTTCTTGGTCCAAATGACGAATACACCCTCCCCTTATTTGTCCAACTACTACTATTGGAATTTGGCATGGATGTTCTTCGTTTGTCCTCCATCCATACACCTAGCGCTCTTAACACCTCTTTAGGAATAATCGGTGGTTTAATACTTAGTGACTTAGCAGTTAAGGTAGGGATATTTGTTCCCGAAACAGTTCTTTATATCGCCCTTGCGGCAGTCGGAACCTTTGCTACTCCTAGCTTGGAGTTCGCCCTAGCTATCCGTATCTTTAGACTTTTCTTACTGGTTATGACTGGAGTATTTGGCCTATGGGGATTTTCCTTAAGCCTTCTTGTTATACTTATTATTGTTTTAACATCTAGATCCTTTAAAAATGGCAAGCGCTATACTTGGCCTTTAATCCCATTTAAGTGGAAGCCTCTGGCTCATATACTTTTTCGTATGCCAATTCCCAAGATAGGTAGTAATGAAAATGGTAAAAATAAATAGATTAATAGTGCCCCCGATTAAATAGGTGGGGCACTTGTCTTTTTAACGCTCGCTTGTTTTATAAGTTCCTTTAACATCATAAGTCAACAAAAAAAG
>JAAYPG010000077.1 GCA_012519905.1 Clostridiales bacterium
GCGCAACTCATTATAATAAGGAAGAAAGACTTACTTCCGAATTTAGAAAATCCAATAGGAGGGTTTGTTTAAATGGCTAAGAAAATAGCATCAGCAAAAAAAGGGACGAAGAGACGTGTCAAAAAGAACGTAGATCGTGGACAGGCACATATTCAGTCATCCTTTAACAATACAATTGTTACGCTGACAGATGCAGAAGGAAATGCTCTTTCTTGGGCTAGTGCCGGTGGATTAGGCTTCAGAGGTTCAAGAAAATCTACTCCTTATGCAGCTCAGATGGCAGCAGAAACAGCAGCAAAAGCAGCACTTGTTCATGGTTTGAAATCCGTAGAAGTTATGGTAAAAGGCCCCGGCTCAGGCAGAGAAGCTGCGATTCGTGCCCTTCAGGCATGCGGTATAGAAGTAACAAGTATTAGAGACGTAACACCGGTTCCGCATAACGGATGTCGTCCACCAAAACGCAGAAGAGTCTGATAAGGAGGTAGAATAGATATGGCTAGAGATATGGGTCCAGTATTAAAAAAATGTAGATCTCTTGGTTTAGAACCGGCCTTTTTGGGAATTGATAAGAAATCTAATAGATCATTTGCCAGAGCTGGAAAGAAAACCAGTGAGTATGGACTGCAACTTAGAGAAAAGCAAAAGGCTAAATTCATATATGGCATGTTAGAGAAGCCTTTTAGAAATTTATTTGATAGAGCTCAGAAAATGAAGGGTGGTACAGCTGGTGAGAACCTACTGACTTTATTAGAGCTTAGATTAGATAATATTATATTCCGTATGGGATTTGCCAGAACCAGAGCAGAGGCTAGACAGATTGTTGGTCATAAGCATGTATCTGTAAATGGCAAGACCGTGAATATTCCGTCTTATACAGTAAAAGCTGGAGACAAAATAGAAATCAGAGAAAAAGCTAAAGGTGCCCAGAGATATAAGGATATACTTGAGGTAACCGGAGGAAGAACTGTTCCTGCATGGCTTGAAGCTGATCAGGAGACATTATCAGGTACAGTTAAGGAAGTTCCCACAAGAGACCAAATCGATGTCCCGGTTAATGAGATGTTAATTGTAGAGTTGTACTCCAAATAATAAATATTAAAGTTATTATTTATAGAAATACAGTCAACTCAAATAACCCAGAAGGAGGGTCCTGTTGTGTTTGATTTTGAAAAACCCAAAATAGAGATTGCTGAAATTTCCGAGGATAAAAAATTTGGACGCTTTGTAGTAGAGCCTTTAGAAAGAGGATATGGAACAACCTTAGGTAATTCTCTCAGAAGAATTATGCTTTCATCGCTTCCAGGTGCTGCAGTAAGCCAAATTAAGATTGACGGAGTGGTTCATGAGTTCAGTGTAATTCCTGGCGTAAAGGAAGATGTAACTGAAATAATTATGAATCTAAAAAACCTTGCAATCAAAAACACTAGTGATACGAATGAGCCTAAGATTGCTTATATAGAGCAGGAAGGCGAAGTAGTAGTTACAGCAGGGGATATACAGGCCGACCCGGATATCGAGATACTTAATCCAGATCAGGTGATTGCTACATTGTGTGGCGGCCCAGACAGCAGATTATACATGGAGCTTACAATAACAAACGGAAGAGGTTATGTCAGCGCTGATAAGAACAAGAAAGATGACCTGCCAATCGGAGTTATCCCGATTGATTCCATATATACACCGGTAGAACGTGTTAATCTATCTGTCGAGAATACCCGTGTTGGGCAGATTACTGACTATGATAAGTTAACCTTAGATGTATATACTGATGGAACACTGGTACCTGATGAGGCACTAAGTCTTGCGGCGAAGGTCTTAAGTGTTCATTTGGATGCCTTCATTGATCTATCAGAGCATGCAAAGACTGCTGAGATCATGGTAGAAAAAGAAGATAACGAAAAAGAAAAAGTACTCGAGATGAATATTGACGAGTTAGAATTATCAGTTCGTTCTTATAATTGCTTGAAGAGAGCAGGAATCAATACTGTTGAGGAACTTACCAACAAGACAGCTGAAGATATGATGAAGGTTCGAAATCTTGGACGTAAGTCTTTAGAGGAAGTATTATCAAAACTGAAAGAGCTTGGTTTATCCTTAAGACAGAGCGACGACTAAATAATTCATTTTAGAGAATAGTAACTATAAATCTCTCGGAGGCTATGAGTAGTTACTTAAAAGAATTCGAAGGAGGGAATGACATGGCAGGTTACAGAAAGCTTGGAAGAACAGCAAGCCAAAGAAAAGCTTTACTTAGAAACCAGGTTACGAATTTATTATATCATGGTAAAATCTTTACAACCGAGGCCAAAGCAAAAGAAATCCGCAGAATTGCGGAAGGTATGATTGCACTTGCTGTAAAGGAAAAAGATAACTTCGAAACCGTTACAGTAAAAGCTAAGGTTGCACGTAAGGATAAAGATGGCAAGAGAGTTAAGGAAGTAGTAGACGGCAAAAAGGTTTCCGTATATGATGAGGTAGAAAAGACTATTAAGAAGGACAGCGCTAGCCGTACTCATGCCAGAAGACAGATGATGAAGTATCTGTATCCTATAACCGAGGTGCCTGAGGAAAATGCAGGTAGAAAGAGAAATACAAAATCTATCAACATGTCCGATAAGCTTTTTGATGAGATTGCACCTAAGTATGCTAATCGCAACGGTGGTTATACAAGAATAGTAAAAATTGGGCCTCGCAAGGGCGATGCTGCAATGGAAGTTTTAATAGAGCTAGTGTAAAAGATTTTATTCTAGAACTAAATTACTCGTATATAAGGGACGTGGAACTTGCTTAAGTTGACGTCCCTTTTTATATAATAGGGATATTGTTTCTATTATATAAAAATTTTATACATTGAAAATTTGTTAGCATTGGGATGCCCACTCACGGGTAATGAGCTTATCACTTATAATATAAGGAAATATCTGATCTTGTCTGTTTAAGCCTGGATAGAAAGGGTAATATACTTTCTATCTAAACTTAAACAAACAGGTAAGAGCTAAAAGCTTAGTTAGGGTATGGTTACTGAATACAATAGTAGAATGGTAAAAAATGGATATCATCATATAGAGAGTGATATTTTCAGATAAAACTAAGGATTTGGATTTGAAACTATAGTAACTATTTTGAATTTGTGCTTTACAATCCTATTTAGAAACATTATATTGTATACAGTAACAACAAACACGGAGGTAAGATTAATGGAAATGATCAAGGTTGAAGACCTGGCATTTGAATATATAAGAAGAAATGAAGAGGGCAATGTTGAATCCATTAACAGGGCCATAGATGGTGTGAGCCTTGATGTAAAGAAGGGTGAATTTATTGCAATTATCGGTGCAAATGGTTCGGGTAAATCCACTTTGGCTAAGCATATAAATGGCATTCTTTATCCAAGCGAGGGAGCAGTATGGGTTAATGGAAAGAATACCTCCAAGGATGAAAATCTGTGGGAGATTCGTAGGACTGCAGGAATGGTTTTTCAAAATCCTGATAATCAGATTATTGGAACTGTAGTAGAAGAGGATGTGGGCTTTGGTCCTGAGAATCTTGGAGTACCTACTGATGAGATCTGGGAAAGGGTAGAAAAGAGTTTAGAAGCTGTTGGTATGCTAGAATATAGAGCCCAGTCTCCTAATAAACTATCAGGAGGCCAGAAGCAAAGAGTGGCTATAGCTGGGATTATGGCTATGAAGCCCAAGTGTATAGTGCTTGATGAGCCTACGGCCATGCTTGATCCAGATGGGCGCAAGGAGGTTATTTCAACCGTACACAGGCTGAATCAACAGGAGGATATAACTGTATTACTTATAACTCATCATATGGATGAAGTGATTAATGCAGATAAGGTATTTGTTATGGAGCATGGGAAGGTAGTTATGCAAGGGACTCCCAGAGAAATATTCACAAGAATTCCCGAGATTAAGAAGTATCGTTTGGATGTACCACAGGTAACCGAGTTGGCTTATGAGTTGAAAATGGCCGGAGTAGATATTCCGGAGGGAATATTATCAGTCGATGAGTTTGTGCAAGCATTGGAGAAGCTGGAGGCATAATCTGGGACAGAAATACTTGCTAAGAGGATAGCTCAAAAGATGAGATAATCCTAAGAGTAATACTGTTAATGGACATCGATAACAGCTAGGATAGCTAACATTGAAATTATAGGATGGCAGGTGATTAAGATGCAGATAGTATTTGATCATGTAGATTATGTATACAGTGCTGGAACTAATTTTGAAAAACATGCACTTCGAGATATAAACCTTAAGATTGAAAAGGGAGAGTTTATAGGACTGATAGGTCATACTGGTTCCGGGAAATCAACACTGATTCAACATATGAACGGCCTTATTAAGGCCACAAATGGAAAGATATACTATAATGGTGAGGATATATATGATAAAAACTATAATATGCGTATGCTTAGAAGCAAGGTAGGATTAGTTTTTCAATATCCTGAGCATCAACTTTTTGAAACAACTGTTTATAAGGATGTTAATTTTGGACCTAAAAATCTGGGCTTGGATAAGTTGGAGGCAGATCTTCGGACCTATGAAGCTTTGAAGATGGTGGGGATTGGAGAAGAACTTTTGGATGCTTCCCCATTTGAACTATCTGGAGGCCAGAAGCGAAGGGTTGCAATAGCAGGTATTCTAGCCATGAAGCCTGAAGTACTTGTACTTGATGAACCAACGGCAGGCCTTGATCCAAGGGGAAGAGACGATATTCTTGACCAGATAGCAAGGCTTCACAGAGAGAGTAACATTACTATTATACTTGTTACCCACAGTATGGAGGATGTAGCTAAATATGTTGATAGGATTCTGGTTATGAATAATGGTAGCTTAGCTATGGACCAAAAGACAAGGAATGTATTTGCAAGATACAAGGAATTAGAGGAAATCCATCTTGCTGCGCCTCAGGTTACCTATGTCATGAATGCCTTGAAGGAAAAGGGATTTTCTTTTAATACAGATGTAACTACTGTGGCAGAGGCTAAAAATGAGATATTAAAGGGGCTTAAGAAATAGAGGATTTAATTATATTTACTAGGGAAAGAGAGTAAGCCATGATTAAAGATATTACTATTGGACAATATTATCCTGCGGATTCTATATTGCATCGTCTGGACCCCAGATTGAAGCTTAATGGAACCCTCTTATTTATAATTTCTATATTTTTATTTGACACCTTTTATGGTTATTTAGCAGTAACCATGTTCTTGGCATCTATAATTGTCATGTCTAAGGTACCAATAAAATTTATTTTAAAAGGACTTAAGGCAGTAATTGTCATACTTTTGTTTACAACAACATTTAATTTGTTTCTAACCCAAGGAGATATTTTGTTTCAGGTAGGTTTTTTAAAGGTAACAAAGCAGGGACTTCATTCTGCATTGTTTATGGGATTAAGGCTCACCTACCTTATATTAGGGTCATCCCTTATGACCTTTACAACCACTCCTAATCAACTTACTGATGGGTTGGAAAGACTACTGTGGCCCCTTCGCCATATTAAGGTGCCTGTCCATGAGATTGCCATGATGATGTCTATAGCTCTTCGATTTATACCTATATTAATGGAAGAGACCGATAAGATTATGAAGGCTCAGATGGCAAGAGGTGCTGACTTTGATTCAGGTGGTATTATTAAGAGAGCTAAGGGACTGGTGCCTTTGCTGGTGCCATTATTTGTATCAGCCTTTAGGAGAGCGAATGATTTAGCTATGGCTATGGAAGCTAGATGCTACCGTGGTGGAGAGGGCAGAACTAAGATGAAGCCACTACGCTATGCACGAAGAGATATGATTGCTTATATTATCTTACTATCATATTTTGCGGGCATTATTATCATAAGTATTTATGAAAAGCACCTTCCTTATTTTAACATATAATTCTATCTTGAATAAAGACAGTAGATTTAGAATGTAGGTAGCATATGAGGAGAATAAAGTTAGAAATAGCATACGATGGCACTAATTATCACGGATGGCAAATTCAACCGAATGAGATAACAGTAGAGGGCGTCATAAATCAGGCCTTATCCAAGCTTTTGCAGGAGGATATCGCTGTAATTGGAGCAAGCCGTACAGATGCTGGTGTGCATGCCAAGGGAAATGTCGCTGTATTCGATACTGAGACAAGAATACCTGCAGAGAAAATCTGCTTGGCCTTAAATCAGCATCTCCCTTGGGATATTAGAGTTCAAAGCTCTGTGGAGGTCAGTGAGAACTTTCATCCTAGGAAGACCAAGAGTAAGAAGATATATGAGTATAGCATACTAAATAGAAGTATATCTCTACCGACTGAAAGGTTGTATTCGTATTTTGTTTATTATAATTTGAATATAGATGCTATGAATGAGGCTGCGCAATTTCTTGTCGGAGAACATGACTTTAAGAGTTTTTGTTCTGTAAAGACACAGGTATTGGATACAGTAAGAGAGATATATCACCTTGATGTAAAAAAAGATGGATATATGATAAGGATTGAAATCTCAGGAAGTGGCTTCTTGTATAATATGGTAAGAATAATTGCCGGTACCTTGATTGAGGTTGGAAGGGGTATGATAGCACCACAAGATATGACTAGGATACTTAAGGGTCTTGATAGAAGTCTTGCAGGTCCTACTGCTCCTGCTCATGGATTAAGCTTAAGTCGCATAGATTATGATAGAGAAAGATAAGATAAAATATCTAATGCAACTATAAAAGGTGTTTTTTTCTAGCGAAGCTTTGATTGGGAGTTGCAGAAGGAATAGAATCCTAGAAGCTAATACTTAAAATAGGGGGCGGTTGTATGTTTGATTTTTCATCAGATTTACATTCAATTAATGACTCTTCGATTATCTTACGATTATTATTGGCTGTGGTATTGGGAGGCATTATAGGGTTTGAGAGGGGAAGGTCAGGTAGGCCGGCAGGTCTCAGAACCCACATATTAGTATGCCTGGGAGCTGTACTTGCAATGATGACAAATCAATATATATTTGAGGAGTTTGGTGTCAGTGATCCGACTAGGATGGCTGCGCAGGTTATATCAGGAATTGGTTTCTTAGGTGCAGGTACCATACTTGTCACCGGAAGACATCAGGTTAAGGGTCTTACTACCGCTGCAGGCTTGTGGGCAACTGCTTGTATGGGTCTTGCTATCGGCATTGGCTTTTATAAGGCTGCTATAGCAGCATGTATCATGATTACCTTTGCAACAGTGGTATTACATCGATTTGATAATTTCTTGGTCTCAAAATCCAGGATTATGGACATATATATAGAGTTCTCCAATACTGTGCCTTTTACAACTGTACTTGATACCATGAAGAACCTAGAGGTGAAGATTGAAACTATAGAAATAATGAAGCCTACATATGGTGTAAATGCACAGCTAGCTTCGATTATGACTATAAAGCTAAAGCAGAAGAAGACAAGGGTTGATGTTATAGCTAAGATATGTAGTTTAGAAGGCGTGGAGTTTGCGGAGGAAATCTAAAAATATTTTCATAAGCTTATAATATTCAAATTCAAGGAAAAATCGGAAAACTCCTTGACACACCCGGCGACATGTAATATAATACAGAAATGTGACGTGACAAATTACCTTTGCCACAGCCCCGGTTGAAGGTGTTTGAAAACGTATAAAATAATAGTTAAGCAGCAATGAGAACATGCTGCGATTTTGAATGAAAATAAGTTCAAACATTTTCATAAGGAGGAAAATCCATGAAGAGTTTTATGGCTAGTCCAGCGACAATAGAGAAGAAATGGTATGTAGTAGATGCTACAGGACATACATTAGGCCGTCTCTCATCTGAGATTGCAAAAGTTTTGAGAGGAAAGAATAAGCCTACCTATACACCTTTTATTGATACAGGTGATTATGTAATAATAGTAAATGCTGACAAGATTAAAGTATCAGGAAATAAATTAGAACAAAAGACATATTTCAACCATTCCGGTCATGTTGGTGGTGTTAGAGAGACAAAATTGTCTGATATGATGGCAAAGAAACCAACTGATGTAATTACCCTTGCAGTAAAGGGAATGCTTCCAAAAGGACCTTTAGGAAGATCCATGCTCAAGAAATTACATGTATATGCATCCCCTGAGCATCCTCATGCAGCTCAGAAGCCGGAAGCATTAGAGATTAAATATTAATAGGAAGGTTGAAAGGAGGAAATAAGATGGCTAAGGCAAGATATTACGGAACAGGAAGAAGAAAAAGCAGTATTGCCAGAGTATATCTATTACCTGGAAAAGGTAAGATTACAATAAATAAAAGAGACATGGACGAATATTTTGGACTTGATACACTAAAGGTTATAGTTCGTCAGCCTCTAGCATTAACAGAAAACCTAGATAAGTTCGATGTTATGGTAAATGTAAGAGGTGGTGGATTTACAGGCCAGGCAGGAGCTATCCGCCATGGTATATCCAGAGCCCTTTTACAGGCAGATGCAGACTACCGTCCCGCATTAAAGAAAGCAGGCTTCTTAACAAGAGATCCTCGTATGAAGGAAAGAAAGAAGTACGGCTTAAAGGCAGCAAGACGCGCCCCTCAATTTTCAAAGAGATAA
>JAAYPG010000007.1 GCA_012519905.1 Clostridiales bacterium
CTGGCAGAGGGTTTAACCCGCTTGGCCAGCTCACACACCCTATTGTCATAGAAATAAAGCCCTGTAACACAATAATTTGATTTAGGATTCTCTGGCTTCTCCTCTATTGAGATGGCATTTCCCTTATTATCAAATTCCACCACGCCGAATCTCTCCGGATCGTCCACATAATATCCAAATACAGTAGCACCCTTGGTTCTAGAGGCCGCTTCCTTGAGGTGCTTTGTCAGGCCATTTCCATAGAAAATATTATCTCCCAATATCATAGCGCAGGAATCCCCATCAATGAAATTCTCGCCAATTAGAAATGCCTGTGCCAGACCATCCGGTGACGGCTGTACTGCATAGTTTAGGTTGATGCCATAGTTGGATCCATCACCCAGTAGCCTCTCAAAATTAGGGAGGTCTGTAGGTGTAGAAATAATAAGGATATCCTGTATCCCTGCCAGCATCAAGGTAGACAGTGGATAATATATCATAGGCTTATCATAGACAGGCAGTAGCTGCTTGGATGTCACCATAGTAATCGGATATAATCTTGTTCCGGATCCGCCGGCTAATATAATTCCCTTCATAATAAACTCCTTTTATTGTACCCGGTACAGGCTTATTTGGTACCCGGTACGGTACCGGGTACAGATTTAAGATTAATCTAACTTGAGGTCAAAGCCCTGGTCTTTTATCGTCTTGACAATCCTTTGTCTTATGGGGTTAACTGTTTTAAGTTTTCCAATGACCTGATTGCTAAAGCTGTCTACTCTCTGGTTGGCCTGTCTTAGGTCATAGTAGGTCTGCATAATCTCATCGTATTCTTTTATAAGCTCTCTATAATTATCAAAGCATTTATAGCTATTCTCGAACATTCTTAGACCCATGTCCATTCTTGGCTTTAGCTGTGGCTCTTGATTAGGGTAGCCAAATCCCAAGCCCAGTGCTGGGAATGTCAGCTTCGGAAGCTTAAGTATCTCTATTGTCTTTGAAGGATTATTAAGTATACTACCCAGATATACAGTTCCAAGTCCTATGCTTTCTGCTGCATTTACCACATTTTGAGACATCAAGCAAGCGTCTGTAAAGCCTTGGAAGAAACGATCCATATCACAGATGCTATCCTCGTGACAATCATTTTCCTTGGCAATCTGCCCATTACGGTATTGGTCCACTACAAATATCCAAAGCTCCGGCATCCTGGCTACATATTCCTGTGCACATATATCGGCCAGCTCCTTCTTTATGGCAGGGTCAGTGACTCTAATGATTGAACAGGCTTGTAATCCATTAGATGTGGCTGTTCGACCAGCTACTTGAATTAGCTGCTTAGTTATTTCCTCAGGAACCATGTCATCTTTAAATTCTCTTATGGTTCGGTGCTCTAGCTGCATCTTAATAGTATTGTTCATATTCTCCATGGGACATCCTCCTTTAGGCGCATTATAACATAAATTATTTTTGGTGTCAGTAGTATTTATAGCATATTATGAACTTTTTGTAAATTATCCCCATATGTAGTGTTTTCTATGTAACATAAAAAATCAGCGCCAAGGACACATATGAGTGTGTTCCTGACACTGATTTTAAATGAGTCTATTTGTCGAATACTGCACACAATTCAGTATATACATCTGAATTAGGATTCAGATATTCGATTTTTGCATAATAACCTTTATACTCTATAATATTATTCATTATATCTCTCCTAATTCTTGCAAAAAATTGATTATATTCTTTAGTGTTCCCACTTTAATTATATCAGTTGGATGAGGTTTATGTAACAATATAGCTTTTTAGTCAGAATCCCTGTAAAATTTCACTCTTGAACCAGAAATCTTTCCTTTAGTATATTCAACAAAACCTAAACTGGAAAGCAAAGTTGCAACTATTTCTTAGTTGCAAAATACCATGCTAATATGACTTTTGTCAAATATATATTAGAAATTGCCATGAAATGTAATAGACCAAATACCGACAAATCAGTATTTGGTCCATCCTGTACCCGGTACCGTACCGGGTACAGGCTAATTATACTTGAACCACTGGCCATTCCAACTTGACCTTGAACTGGTCACCGTCTATCTCCACCTTGAACCTTCCTCCACAGGCCCAGGTAAAGCTTTCGGCTATAGATAAGCCAAGTCCACTCCCTTCTGTAGTTCGGGATTCGTCTCCCCTAGTAAATCTTTGTAGTACCTCCTCAGCCGTAAAGTCCATATCATATGATGCAGTGTTCTTCACTGTAACATTTACTGACTTATCATCCATATCCATCTCGATAAATACCCTGGTGCCTTGGAGTGAGTATTTTAATGCATTTCCAATTATGTTCTGAAATACCCTATACAGCTTCTTTCCATCTGAGTAAATATAGACTGGGGTTTCAGTTAATCTTGTCTTTATGCGGATTTCTGACCTTTCAATCTCATCCTCCATATCTCCCAAGGTCTGCTCTATAAGCTTTCTAAGATCCAGGTTCTCCATATCAAGGGGTAGGTTGCCACTGGTACTCTTAGCTAGATCAAAAAGGTCTGATACTATATTCTTAAGTCGCCCTGATTTGTCAGCCAATATGTTCACATAATCTCTTGCACTCTCCGGCAATTCCTCCTTAGATAGTAAATCCACATAGCTTATTATGGATGTAAGAGGCGTCTTCAGGTCATGGGATACATTTGTAATAAGGTCCACCTTCATCCTCTCGGACTTCATCTGCTCCTGTAGGCTTTCCTGAAAGCCCAGATTGATTTCATCGAAGGTTTTCCTATTCTCATAAAAATACCAGTAAATAATCGCCCCTTCTGCAAATACAGGTAATAGGCCCACTAAGAAACTCCGTGTAACTACCAAAAAGAACAATGATAAAAACACCATTCCAGCACTGGCTACTGTAAATATAACCTGTCTTCTGTTAAGTGATTTTGTTAAAGGAAAATGCTCGAATCTACTGTCATCAAAGAAACTTCTGATAAATCTACTAATCGCTGAAAGGCAAGCATATATAGCACTATGCTTAACTAACCTTTTCGCCTTTATTTTGCGAACCAAACTAAGAAATAGAACACCACAGATTGTACTTCCTGCAAAGGTTAGGATGCCAGTCATAATCAGAACATAATAATGTTCCATACTCAGAACCCTGCTATTTGTTATATAGGTTGATCTCAAAACATCAGACAGCCCACTCAGCCACATATAGAGAGTGAACAGCATAGCAATAAGCTGTATATCAGAATATATTCTATCCACATAAGAGTTCAGATGCACCTCCTTATCATCAGCGCTTCTACCAGTTACTCCTATTAAGAAAATGATACACAACAGTGCTAATACTGCACTAACCAACATTAATACCACATAAGGAAGAAACCAGGCCCTATCCTCTTCCCATTGGCTTTGCATTTGCATCATGTACTCCTCTGGAAATACAAGATATAGGGTGTAGTTATCATCTACATAGCTCTGAACATTCTTATAGGTGTTTTCACCATATTCCCATTGCTGATTCTTATACATATATAGATAGTCCTTATGCTCAAGGATATCCGCTAGAGATTCGTTATGCTTTATCTTCACCCCGTCGGTAATATAATACAAATACTTGGGCTCAGGATATATGGAATCAGTATCATTTATAAAATGATTGCTAACATCACGAATCGCCCGGGATAAATCCCTGTATAAAAATGTCTCGCTCTTTGAATACTCCTTGACAAATATGGTTTCCATCTTGATATCACTGTTATCAAGATAAATCAAATATCCCATGGCTGCAGTTAGGGATAGAACAGCCAATGTAAATGCAATGAATTTCGTAATCTTGCTTCTACTAAATCTTCTCAATTTTATAACCAATTCCCCACACCACCTTTAAATATTTCGGTTCCTTCGGATTAATTTCAATCTTCTCACGAATACGTCTTATATGGACCATGACTGTATTTTCAACCGAATAGGCTGTCTCCTGCCATACTCGTTCATATATCTGCTCAGCAGAGAACACACAGCCTGCATTTCTCATAAGAAACTCCAGAATCTTAAATTCCTTGGCTGTCAGCTTAACTGGCTCGCCGTCCACAGTTAACTCCGCCTTCTCCGCATCAAGGCATAGGCCTCCAACCACAAGCTTGGTCGCTGAACTTACACTATCCTTATCTCCCAGCAGCAGATATCTTCTAAGCTGACTCCTCACTCTTGCAATCAGCTCCTGCGGATTAAAGGGTTTGGTAACATAATCATCCGCTCCCATAGAAAGCCCAAGAATCTTGTCAGTGTCCTCCGATTTGGCAGACAGAAGAATAATCGGAATATTCATGCTATCTCTTATCTTCATCATAGTAGACAGCCCATCCAGCTTAGGCATCATAATATCCAAAATAATAAGCTGCACCTTATTAGATACCAAAGCATCCAAGGCCTCCATCCCATTGAAAGCCTTAATAACCTCATAGCCTTCTCTAACCAAAAGCTTCTCAATAGCCCCAGCAATCTCCCTATCATCATCCGCCACCAAGATTCTCGCAGTGTCCATATACATTTACCTCCTCAAGTTACCGATATAATAATTCTATAAGGTGATTCTTAAAATCATTTCAATACAAAACTTAAAATAATCTTAACAATGTCGCGGAAGCATGTCAATTTCAAATCTGTACCGGGTACCCTTTCGTCCTGTACCGGGTACGGATTCGCGCTGTACCGGGTACAGGCGACAAGCATCGACTTTTTCACTGATTTTGTGTTATCATATATATTGTTTATGTGGTGACGTGATAACCACAGATATGTATGACTATTATAAAAAAACATAAAAAGGAAGATGAGAATTGAGAGATGATAATGATTTTTCTAAAGGAAGTGTAATACAAGCAATATTAAAGCTAGCAGCCCCAATGATTTTAGCGCAATTAGTTCACCTACTTTATAATATTGTAGATCGTATATACATTGGAATGATGCCCGAAAATGCCACCCAAGCAATGACCGGTATAGGACTAACATTGCCCATAGTCTCAATAATTATTGCATTTACCAATCTCTTTGGCATGGGAGGAGCCCCCTTAAGCTCTATCGCTAGAGGTAAGGGAGACAATAAGGAAGCCGAGACTATTATGGGAAATTCCTTTATTTTGTTAGTCATATTCGGCCTTCTCCTTACGATTCTGGGGCTTGTTTTCAAGAACCCTCTGCTACGGCTATTCGGAGCAAGTAATGTCACATTCCCTTATGCAAATGATTATATTACCATTTACCTATTGGGAAGCGTCTTCGTTATGATCGGTCTAGGTATGAACAGCTTTATAAATGCTCAAGGTTTTGGAAAAATCGGCATGTTAACAGTCGTTATAGGTGCTGTACTTAACATAATTCTTGATCCAATATTTATATTTGTCTTTGATATGGGTGTACGGGGCGCTGCCATAGCAACCATCATTTCACAGTTCGCATCCTCTGTCTGGATTATTATCTTCTTATGTGGAAAGAAAACTATATTACGACTCAAGGTCAGTCATTTCAAGCTACAAAAAAGCAGGGTCCGTAGGATAGTATCCCTTGGATTTTCCGGATTTATTATGGCATCCACCAATAGTGCCGTTCAAATCATATGCAATACAAGCCTTCAACAATACGGTGGCGATTTATATGTCGGAATTATGACAGTCATCAATTCGATTAGAGAAATAATAATGTTACCGGTCAACGGTTTTACAAATGCCACGCAGCCAGTAATCAGCTTTAACTATGGTGCCAGGGCCTATCACAGAGTGCGTACCTCCATTAAATTTATGACTGTGGTAAGTATAGTGTATACCTTAATAGCTTGGGGAATCCTCAATATCTTCCCTGAAGTTTTTATGAAAATATTTAATAGAAATCCTGTATTAATAGAAAAAGGGCTTCCCGCCCTTCGTATATATTTCTTTGGTTTCTTTATGATGCCCTTGCAGTTTTCAGCCCAATCCACCTTCGTGGCATTGGGAAAATCCAGACACGCTATATTCTTTTCCCTACTTCGTAAAGTAATCATAGTAATACCATTAACACTACTCCTTCCAAAAATGTTTGGGCTAGGCACCAACGGCGTATTCCTGGCCGAACCCATTTCCAACTTCATAGGAGGAATTGCCTGTTACGCAACCATGGTTGCCACCGTAAGACCAGAACTCAAATAATC
>JAAYPG010000078.1 GCA_012519905.1 Clostridiales bacterium
CTCTTGTAGTAATAGATGTAAATGGTTTCCCATTAAACAATAAGCAAAAATCTTATATTCACATTTCTCTTTAAATCTTTGCATTGTTTGTATAAATCTTATGCAATCTTCGTCATCTTCAAATATTGTTTGGCGATTTATACCTCGCATTATGATATGGTATACTCCACTATTACTTTTAATCCTAGCTTTTCTTGGCAAAAAAATCACCTCCAGTGTAAATAGTATTTATCCATTATAGTTCCCCCCGTCCCCTTGTCACATAACTCCTACTCCATCCCCCTGTCCCTTTGTCACGTCCCCTTGTCACGACCCTTGTCACGACCATCCTCTTCCCATCCGTCTTAATCGTAATCGCTCCACTTTCCTTCGTTATCATTACTTCTGCTCCACTTCTTTTCAATCGCTCCAATAATTCCTCATGAGGATGTCCATACCTATTACTCCTGCCACATGAAATTAGCGCCAGCTCCGGCTTGATTACAGATAAAAACTCTTGACTTGTGGAATTCCTAGACCCATGATGTGCCACCTTGAGCACATCATAATCTGTTTGAACTACTGGCAGATACTTTATCAGCTCTTTTTCCCCCTTATCCTCAATATCCCCAGTAAGCAACATATCGAAATCGCCATAGCTTATGCTAAGTACGGCAGAGTAATCATTATTTGAGGCTGGCTGATATCCTTTAGGTGGATGAAGAAAGGTCATTTGTATACCCCCATCTATAATCATATCACCAGATACAATATACATAAGCTCTATGCCTTTGGCAGCCGCCAAAACCTCCAGCTTCTGGTAGATTTCATTCCTTGATGTCGTATCCGGTAAAATTAAGCGCTTTATGGTTATCTGCTTGCCTTCAATCAGCTCAATCAGACCACTTACATGATCCATGTCTGTATGGGTAATTATGGCATAATCCAGCCTATCCCTTCCTTTTGATAATAAATATGGGGCTATCCTATATCTACCTACTTGATTTACATCAGAACTGCCACCATCAATAAAATATGTAGCACCACTACCAGTCTCCATAAAAATTGCCTCCCCCTGCCCTACATCCAGCATAGTAATCGTAAGCCCCTCCCTTGGCATTGGAAATATAAGCACCAATACCGCAAGAGCAAAGAATACTAAAAACCTTTTCTTTTCAAGCCTTCTTACACCCATGATAAAAACCAGTAAAATCACAAAATAAATTAATATCCGTATATTGTCCGGCCTGCCAACTGTTACTAGATTCCAAGGCAAAGAGCTGCCAATCCTACATACCCACTCATAGAATTTAAGGATATAATTAGCCCCTCCCACCAGAAACACACCAAAAGATATTGATATTAATCCCCCTATACCTGCTACTAACGATGAAAGAATAAGGAGGGACATTAAAGGAAGAATTATTAGGTTAATAATCACACTATAAGTTGGAATCTGAAAGAAATAATATAGAACAAAGGGAAGGGTAAATACCTGTGCAGATATACTTACATAGATACTCTTTAGCAGTGAACTTTTTGCCTCATGGAGAATGTTCATACATGGCAATATAATAGCAATCCCCAGTACAGCTCCGAATGATAATAGAAATCCAGCTTGAAAAAGCTCCATAGGATTTTGAATAAGGATTAAAAATGCACTTAGTGACAGAGCGGAAATAATATCATATGTCTTTCCAATAAGCCTAGCAAGCAACATAATACAATACATAACTACCGCTCTATTTGTAGATACACTAAAGTTGGTAAATATGCCATAACTAAAGACTATTACCAACGACATCACCGTAGAAACCATAAGCCCTAGCCTTAGTTTTCTTAACATAAAATAGATTGCAGCTCCTACCATGGATATATGAAGACC
>JAAYPG010000079.1 GCA_012519905.1 Clostridiales bacterium
CATCGGTTATCGGCTCATAGATATGACCTTTGTAACCCTCACCTTCCATCTTACCATCTCCATCCATATATCCATCGGGAGCTAACATATCATAGATACGAGGATAAACAGCTATAGCATCTTCAAATACTGTTTCTTCCTCGATGTCTTCTTTAGTCAGACGATATAGACCTTTTATTCTTCTACTATCACGGAAACCAATCTCATGGGCTATGGAGGCTAACTCAATATCTTCAAATCCCTCAAAGTTCTTTTTAGCATATTCATAGAATTCCATGATGTATTGTCTACTATCTATCTCTCCTTTGGTAAGTCCATCCACATCTGTAGGGTCTATCTTATATACACAAGGATAGTTTACATAAGATATCTGACCACCCTTTGTCAAACGCCCAAAAGGTAGATCCTGACGCTTACAATTAAGACCTGTCTTACCGGCACGATAGTCCTCCTTGAACTGCTTACCTATTACATTCAGCATGTCAACATCTGCGGTGCCGGTTAATTTTTCAACATTGGCACCAGCAAGTCTAAAGTTTAAGGTTCCTGGCTGACAAAGTCCATCCTTATCCCTTCCCTGTTCAAAAGGAACGCCTGCACTATAGGCTACGTCTGCGTCACCGGTTGCATCAATTATAACATTTGCTTTAATAGCTAAGGGTCCCTTTTTACTTTGAATGATTACACATTGAATCTTATCGTCTTCTATCACTACATCATTAACAAAGGAATGGAATTTGATTTCTACTCCTTCCTTAAGAAGAAATTCATCTAAGAATATCTTCAGGTATTCACTGCTAAAACGGTGAGGACGATGGGTTCTTATATCATGGGAATTGCCATATTGCTCTCTATATTTCTTCTCAATTTCAGCATAGATACCATTTGCTTTAAATGATGTACCATGCAAGAAATGATTGCATGTCTCTACATAAGATCCAGTGATATTCCCCCCAAGAAAACCTCTTTTTTCAAGAAGCATAACACTTTTCCCACTTCTTGCAGCTGCAACTGCAGCTCCTACACCAGCAGGTCCTCCACCTACCACTAAGATATCCACTTCTTTTCTTACTTCAACTTGTTTTTCTTTAATTGTAAATCTCATTAATATCCTCCTTCCAGAAAGACTATAGCTTCTTAAAATTATCTGATACATGGTTTGTCTTTAATTATGATTTATATAAACAACTCTGCTATGGTCACCACCAATGGTATAGTTATTGCAGACAATATGGTGGTCATTGTAAATATTTCGGCTGCCAGTACTGAATTCTTCTCGAATTTTATAGAAAATAATATACTTGTTGCCGCAGATGGTGCTCCTGCCATAATAATAGCTATAATGTAGACCATGTTGTTTAAAGAAAATCTACTATATACTAACACTAGAATAAGAGGTACCAATAATAGCTTTATAAAAGTTACAAGATATACCCTAGGCTTTGTTAGCAGTTTCAAAATATTAGTTTTACCAATCGTAACACCAGCAATTAGCATTGCAAATGGTGTATTTAAATCAGCCACATAATTTAAGGCTTGATCGATTGTACCTGGTAGTCTAATTTGTAATATGTAAAAGACTATTCCGATTACAACTGCTATTATTGATGGTGACAGCAGTTTCTTTAACATACTTTTAAAATTCATTTTCTTACTTCCACTCATCATAATGATACCATGGGTCCAAAGAAGAATATTAAAGATCGTTATCGATGCTGTTACATAAAAGACTCCTTCACTACCAAAAACTCCATACACCAGTGGTATTCCCATAAAACTCACATTGGCGTAAATACCTGCGGTACGTTCTACTGCTACATCATCATTGTCTACCCATTTATTAATCACAGTACCACTTATTACAATCTTTTTACGTTTCTTCTTTTTTATAAGTATATAAGAAACTGCGATAGCTACAGTATGAGTAACAATTGATAGTAACAGAGAAACTAATAAACCTTCCATCAATTCTGAACTAAAATCCCTCTGATAGGATACAAAGATTACTATTGGATTAACCAGCAACAGTAAAATATCAGAAAGTTTTTTATTGGTATCCTCATCTATTAGCTTGATTTTATAACATAGAACCCCAATCAATATAATAGTAAAAATAATTAGTATCTGATTTAATGTATTAACTGCAAGTGACATATTGGCTCCTATTTAACGATTTAATTACATTGATTGATGACCATATTATTACTTGGACTTACATTAGCCTTTTACAGCACCGGCTGTTAAACCTTCTATAAAGTAACGGTTGAAAATCAAGTATACAATGATCATTGGAATTACAGCAATTGAACTACCTGATAGCATCAAGTTCCAAGAAGAAGCGGCTGCACCTGAACCTTTTAGATTCATGATACCAACAACCAAAGGCATACGCTCCGGATTTGATAAGGTAAATACCATAGGCATTAGGTAATCATTCCAAGCAAATCTAAATGTAAGAATTGCTAATGTAGCGATTAGTGGCTTTAGAAGAGGGAATATAATGCTTATGTAAATCCTAAAGAATGAACATCCATCCACCTTGGCGGATTCATCAATCTCAACTGATATAGTACGAATATAAGATCTTGTAATAAACAAGTTTGTAACATTCATACTCAGAACACGAATTATAATAACACCCCATAATGAAGTGTTAATTCCAAATGCCTTAGCAATCATCAACTGAGGATATAAAGTAAGGCTTCCTAGTGATACGAACATAGAAGAAACAACCATGCCAAAGATAAGATTTTTGTAACGGAAGTTACCTCTTTCAAATACATAACCAGCGACGGTACTAGTTATAATTGTACCAACCACTATGAAAAAGGCTAGGAATAAACTGTTGGATGTATATTGTTTGAAATTCGCAAGTTTCCAGGCCTCTTTATAATTGTCAAAAACAAATTCACTGGGAATAATACGGCCTCCATTAGTAAGAAGTTCCATATTGCTTTTAAATGATCCCATCAGTGTATAAAAGACCGGGAATATAGTAACGATAAAAACAACTGTTAAAACTAGATAAATTAATATGTTTCCACTAATTTTTTTCATTTTTGAAGAACGCATAATGGACCTCCTTTCTAGTAACTATTTCCTAATTTATTGCTTAACTTCATGTATAGACCTGAAATTAATGCAAGTATAACTGCGGTTACTATTGCCATAGCAGATGCATATCCAATCTCTATAGCTCTACCATCATATCCAAAGAAATATTTAAACACATAGGTCATAACAACTTCGGTTTTTCCTGCCGGTTGACCATTGGTGGTAGATAAAATCAGATCCGCCATCTTCAGACTACCTACAATCGCATTAAGAAGAACTACTTGGAAAGTAGGCCCAATCATTGGTAGTGTGATTTTAAAGAATCTTTGAATCGGGTTAACACCATCTAGGTCTGCACATTCATATAAATCTTTGGGAACACTCTGTAAGGCCATCAAGAAGAAGATCATATTGATACCAAAGTTGTTCCATACAGATGCAAATCCTACAACAAATAGGGCGGAACCTCTGGAACTAAACCAGTTGATCGGTCGTTCTATAAGTCCAATACTTTGTAAAACTCCATTAACTGTTCCATTGAAAGAACCAAACATTAATGAAAATATTAGACCGGCAATTGCTGCACTTATTACAGTTGGAAGGAAAAATGTAATTCTGAAAAATCCCGTTCCTTTTCTTCCTTTATTAAGTAATACTGCCAACAATAATGCCAAAGGAATTTCTACAGCTAATTTTCCGAAAGTTAAAACAAGTGCATTTTTTAAGGACCTCCAATAAGCCAAATCTCTTGTAAATACGCGAATAAAGTTCTCTATTCCAATAAAAGTATCTTTAAATCCGTTGGATTCATAAAAAGCATAACGTAAAATATAAACTATAGGTGCATAGGTGAAAAGAAAGAAACCTATTAACATAGGTGCAATCATTAAGATTGCCTGGGTCGAGTCTTTCTTATACCACTTAATCTGGGAGGACGAGCCTATATAATTATTCTTGTTCTTCACTAGTAATCTCCTTCTTCCATTCATTACATCGAGCTTATCAAGTCGGTTCACTAACCAACTAGCTATTAGCACTTAGAATATTATGAAGTTATTTATGTCGTCTTTATAATGTCATCTCTATAAGATTAGCTACTGTCTCGGTTCCAAATGGTACATATCACTTTGATTTGGACCGGAACCGAGGAGTAGCTAATTCTATAAATTAATCCTTATGAAATTGAAATCTTGATGCTTAGTTACTTCTCACAGGAGTTACTCCTTCAGGAAGTTTGTATAAGTCTACTATATCGGGGTCAATTTCACTTAATGCTGCATTGTATTTCGCATCTATCTCAGCCATAATTTTCTCAACATCGTTAACTGCAGGATCAGTCCATATATTAGCGATAGCTTCACGATATGTTACACCTTCGAATTGAATGTAATTATCGGGTACTGGAGGCATTGTAAATATTTCATCAAATGATGCAAATGAGTGAAAGTTCTTCATAGTTGGTTCTTTTGTTGCTAATGCAACTGCTTCACTTCTTACAGGGATATGTAATCCTTCCTCATACATTTGAGCTGAATTTTTATCATCATAAAAGAATTCAAATACTTTTAGAACTTTTTCAGGGTGTTCTAATGCTTTTGTACCTATTGCAAGAAGGTTAGTTGGGTTACCAAATTTCTTATATTGTGGTCCATTTTCATCATGAGCAGGGATATCAATTACTTCCCAGTCAATCTTAGCAGGGAATTGTGTATTGTATACAGCTGCATCAAAGCTTGCAGCTCCCATCATACCAATGGTTCCAGCTGAAAATTGTGCTCTAATCATATCTGCATCCATAGTTTCAAAACCTGGTAGAACGCTACCGTCAGCAACCATCTGATCAATTGCACTGATCATAGGGTTGAAATCAGAATATGCGAATTGCTTCTTATCATAGTCATAACCATAATGTCCTGTATTCTGACCAGCACCAAATGTATAGAATGAAGAAATTGTCCATGTAGCACTTGGTGCAATACCAAATCCGTATGCAGAACCGTTAGAAGCTTCGGTTATGATTTTAGCAACTTCTACAACTTCATCCCAAGTCTTAGGATAATCTTCTTCTGTTAAACCACAAGCTGCAAATAAATCTTTATTTACTACAAATCCATAAGTAGTAAGGTTATATGGTAATGTATAGGTTTTACCATTGAAAATATGGGACTGGTTTGCTACTAAATCAGAATATCTGTCTAAGATATCTTCGCTGCCTGGCAAGTCTTCCAATGGTACTAAGTAACCAGCTTCAACAAAATCAGGCACAAACTTTGAGTCTGCTCTGAATAAATCAGGAGCTTCTCCAGCTTGTACAGCGATTTTAATAGTGTCGGTAAAGTTACTTCCATATACTCTATAGTCAATCTCAATACCTAACTCTTTTCCAATACCGTTATTAAATGCGTCGATCTGCTCATATCTTATTTCCTTCTCATGAGCGCCATCAGTCCATACAGTAATAGTTTCCATAGTTACATCATTGGATTGATCAGTAGATGTGTTGTCTGTTTCTGTAACATTATTATTAGTAGTATCATCTTTTTTGTCATCCCCACTACTACATGCCACTAAAGAGCTTGCCATTAACACAGTGGCTAATAATAAAGCTAATAATTTCTTTGTGCTTTTCATTCTCTTACCCTCCATATAGTTCATTATAAAGATATGCTTTATTTATCTTGTAACCATATTATAATACCAATACCCTTAAAAGTAAGGTTGAACTTCTATACAACTTATACAAGTCATTTTAGCAAACCTTTGAAAATAAGTTGATAAATCATCCATCATATTATTTTAATACAACCCTGTACATACATTCGGTACATGACATTTTCAACAATTGACCTGTACAGACTAATATCCTCCCATTAGACTTCACCCATGTCGGTCGCACAATCAAAAAACCGTAACCCCTATTACGGATTACGGTTTAATATATTCAAGATTGATATTACCATTTATAACACTTTCTTATCTGGTAAATTGTGATATAAACTTCCATGCATGCTCGCAAGTGTGATGCCTGCACTCATGTACCTGTTCACTGACACTTGCAAAGGCGGTTCGACAAACACCATCTTCGCTATCAAAATAATTAATGGTCAAGCAGCTTCCTCTGGACTCATCATAAATCTTCTCGACACGATCAGCTGAAGCCCCCCATATAGGATCATCCCACTTGTCCTTATCGTCGTAGCTAAAGTCAAATTTCGCCTTGCACTTATTGACCTCGGCAGCATACTGTATCCTTTCTAGAGCTGAATCGGCCTGGAAGGGTAATTCGGGCAGATGTGATTCTTCTCCTCCGGAATAGAAGATCGGAACAGGAACAGTCATATTCAGTCTATCACCGAGAGACGGACTGAACGGATTATTCTTTACCGGGAAGAGAGCACTTGCAGGAGCAAGGCCTGCGAAAACAGAAGGATACTCTTGATACATATCCCATGTTTTGCCACTGCCCATTGAAAATCCAGTTGCATATATGCGACTCTCATCTATATTGTAGCGCTGCTTAAGATGGTCAATCACTTCTATAACTTCTGTAGCTGTTACATTCTGATGATTCTCCAGTGATACATACAAGAAACCATATCTGTGTGCAATTTCATACCATCCAGCAACAAATGTCAGGTACATTGAAGAGTCTCCGCCACCATGAAATCCCATAAGCAATGGTACTGGCCCTTTATCGAATAAATCATTATTGTAGTAGGCAAAATATCCAACCTTATGCTCTTTTGTATCCTTAAATGCACCTCTGTTGTCAGGTGAGGTCTTTACAAGGGCGATACCAGCTTCCTCTGTCATGTTCATTGCCTCAAAATCAGGCTCAATCTGCATATTGCCGCACCACATTTTAAACTTGCGGACAAAAGACTTAAAATCAGCCTTGTAATCAGCTTCATCCTTAATTAGCAGATTCTCACACTCCTTAAAGGCTTCATTTATTTCCTTTGAATTACCAACGCTCAGAATAGCTATATCCTTACGCTCTGGCGCAGGAATAACACTCAAATTCTCCATGGAACACATAGCAGGAGTTATCTCACCGGGTCCCCAGAGATACTCACCATTTATTGTTTTCAGCAGATTCTTGGCAACATAATCAGCTGACTCGCCGTAACTATAGATATCCGCTCTGAATATAGCACCTCTTATAAAATAACCCTTGAACTCCTTTGTGAAGAAATTATGTATTTCAGTAATTCCATCTTGGTAGCGAGGATCCATTTTAACTTCAGCTATAACAGATGCATATAGCTCCTCTGTTGCATTCTTCCATCCACCTTCATTAGTTGGATAAATGAAAAGAACGCTTGAATCCACCTCTGCTGCAATATCAGCTAGCCCATTCTTATTGGCAAAATCAATTGCCTCATCCATAGTCTGCCTGTTTTCTTCAAAGACCAACAGTAATGGAGCCCTAAAGCTATAATTAAGTGTTTGTCCATCAATATCATTTGCAGGTATGTAAGCCTTAAGAAAGAACTTCTCATACTCATGCTCCCAATACTTTCCTCCATCAGCCAAGGTGCTAACAGATGGTCTTTCCATCATTCCCATAATAAAATCCTCCTTAAATTTATCATAATATAATTAAATATCTAAATAAATCTCACTAAAAAGGGATCCAAATACTAGGTAAGGCTCTCTAAATACTCTAGGCTCCTTTACATATAGATCTTTCAATTCTGTCTCTCTTAAGTAGTCCATGTAAGGATTTTTCTTCTTTTCAAACACAATATAATTTTGCATATTTGCGCTACTGTACCAGACGACTTTTTCGCCTACCATTTCTGATAGCTTAAATACCAGCATTAACATATATTCTTTTGCTACATTTATATTGATATAGAAATCAATCTGGCCATCACTTACAATCGTTGCCCGTCTCCAGCCATTTACCGGCTTCTCCATTTTGAACCACTCTTCTTCGGTAACAATAATTTTATTTTCTCTTATCTGACGCTCCGTTTCAGTTTCATACTCCCAAGGGCTAACCTTGTCCAAGTCATCACCAAAAGAATTCACATAACTGATGTCATTATCATTACACTCTTCCACAAATAGATCATTGACATAACCGATCTCAGAATTGGTTTCGAAATAGGTCTCATAATCTTTATCAGCATTTTCTAAATCATCATATTCAATTTGTAAACTTATCAAATCGCCATAGTCATTAAAAACATTATCTATCATATGGTTGTCCATCATTTGCATTAGGCGTTCTACCGTCTTACAATAAGCATAAATGAAATCATGATCCAAAACATGAAATACCTTCTTACCTATGGATACAAAATAAACTTCATTTATATCAATATTTTCCTTTAAGCTATATCCTCTCACCCAGGGTTCTTCACTATTTAAATCGGCAAACCATTCGAATTCAATATGTAAATAATTTGATAGCAATTTAACCATACATATCATCTTTCCAGTCTCTTCAGAAGCATTATCCGTATTAAAATCTACCCTTATCCATAAATGCTTATCATTAACTTGTAACTTCTCCCAATCCTTATGGTTTCTAGGTAATTCTGATAAGAAACAGCTAAACAATCCTATTGCTTCATAAAATACTTCTTCACCGGTCTTCTTAGTTAAGTCCTCCATTTGCATAGCTTCAAGCTTCTCTTTATCATCATTTGCAAATAATGCTTCTTCTTTTGCCACCCCGTCTCTATCCAAGATAAGCTTAAAAATATTCTGCACAGTTAACTTGTATGCTTCAACAACACTTCCAACCTGAGTATTAATTGTTTTTTCTAAATATCCGCCATAAATAAATCTAATCTTCGTTACATAATTCAACAAACCCTTTGTATAATGCCTATCAACTAATAAGTCTGACCATCTAATTGCATTCTTTATATCAATTACACATTGTATATCAAGCATTTTTCCTAATTCAGGTTTATAAGAAATCCCATTCTTAAATATCTCAAAGAATTTTATTAAAAATACTATTTTCTCTTTATCAAGCACCAATGAATCAGCCTTCAATGCACTCTTTTTTACAAGACGCCATTGTATCAATTTATCTTCACTTATCTCTATATTGCGCTCATATCCATAGGCATTTTCACAGCAAAATTGATGTAGTTTATTAAACCAAATAACTCCTTTTTCATAATTAAAGGGCCTATCAAACTGCCTAGATATATAGTCATATAGCTCTATGCACTTTGTTTGCAAACACAAGGTAGCAAACAAGGCTACTGCCTCATCTTGGCTAACTGTATTATCGCCTTCATCACTTCTCATCATCTCAAGTAAAATATATGAGTTCATCAATCGCTTAACCGCACGAGGATTGTCCTGTCCACTATCACTAATCAACTCAGCAAATCTGTTGGCCAAGGCTCGATTATAACCATTGTCACCTAGTATTTTAGCAATATACTGATCAATTCTATTCATTTTCTCAGGCAATCTAAAAACCACTTGAATTAACTTTTCAAAGTATTCATAACCTTTATCTTCTGCTATAGTATTCTTATATTTGGTAGCAACTCCATTTACTACAACCTCATAATCAACCGCAAGCATGTACACACAATGATCACACCCAAGAAACATGTTAAGGATTTCCAGCACTTCAACAGCCTTATCAGGTGCCAATCTATCTAAATCATCAACAAATATTACTACTCTTTTTTGGTTCAATTCTTCCCTAGTCAATGTAGTTCCTTCGCTAATTCCTAAGCGAGCATTAATTACTTTCTGTAAATTGCTTTTTAGGTCATCTATGACTTCAATTGCTGTAACTGAATCCTTATTTGACCTTAATATTTTCTCTGTATCTGTTAACCCTGCCTGGTCTAAATACTCCTTGGCATCAACATTGAATTTCTCTTTTAAGGCTGCATTTGCAATAAGGGCCCCTAGTTTTCCAGTTGCCTTTATAATCTCCATACCATGACAAATATTGCTTATGGTCTTCTTACTTTTTTCATCATTTATACCTTTAGCAAGTTCTTTGGTCAAAGCTATAATAAGGCTTGTTCCCAACTGTTCAGACATATCAAACTGAACAAAATGCCAACTATTAAAATATATAAAAATAATATCATTTGCTGTCTTCTCATCTTCGCTAATCTTGTTTTCAACCATATTAATGAAGCTTGTTTTTCCAGTCCCCCAAGCACCTTGGATTGAGATAGTCATTGGTGTTTCACATTGGCGAATAAACCTTGCTACTCCAGAAACCTGTCTTTCTAATGATAACATATCATTTCGTACATTACTAATTGGAATATCATTTATACCTATATTGCCCATACCCTAACTCTCCTTTTATCTGCTGTGCGAAGTATTGAAATGAAGAATAACTATCCTACATAAAAAATGTCTCCCCATGGGACACATCACTTGCGTGAGAGGTGCGGAGAGTCCTGCTAATTTAATAATATGATATTGATATAGAAATGTCAATCTAGAACTTGGTAATCAGCTTCATTGGCGCACAGATATTGTTCCAGTTCTTTATTGATAATTTTCACAGTCTCATATAGATTCTCTGTCGGAAAAAAATGATCCCCCTCGACCTCATATTGGCTATAATTATGGTTAGTATATTTTCTCCATTCCATGCCGTCATCTATCGGATTGCTATCGTCCTTCAAGCCCCTTAGAAAGGTCAAGTTTGCATTAATTTTTTTAATTTCCTGTAATACTGGTATCTGCTTTAACAAAACAAAATCAGAATAAATAATATTAATGAAATAGTTAAACATGGTTTCGTTATTGATTAAGGCCGCATCGATACCTTCAAGATTAATAATAAACTTTTTAAATTCTGCCATATCATCGATTGGATACTCGTCAAAATCCTTTATAATATTAGGAGCCCATCTGCCTGATACGAACAGATGGCACGGTGGTCTGCCTCCCTCATTTACTATTTCATGATATAAATAATAGACTAATACAGCACCAAGACTATGTCCGTAAATCGCATACGGCTCATTAGTAAGCTGCACGATTTCTAACACTTTACTACACTGATCCTTGATTATTATTTGATAATCTGTGACTAATTTTTCCTGAGACCTTAACATATGTCCCGGAAGTTCCAGTGGTATTAGTTCTATAGTCTTATTTAGGTGTTTTTTCCATGCATTATATGCAATCACGGATCCCCCCGCATGTGGTATACAAAATAGATACATTCTTATCTCTCCTGTCCTGGCTTAAATAAATCATCTAATTTTGCGAAAAAGGCAGATAATGGCTCATTCAAATCAAATACCATTAATGTTTCCGTATTGAGCTGCGGATATTTATCTTCCAATGATATTAATAGTTTCATATAAAATAAAGAGTGAATGCCCAAATCTACCATTGAAACATTTTCATCTAATGAATCAATATCATTAACATCAATATTCAGTGCTTCAATTTCACCTACTTCTGCTATTATATCTTTATATATGTCTATAAATATCATCTTCCATTGCATAATCCTATATTCCACCTCTTTCCACCTCATTTATCAAACTGTCTATTACCTCTTCACAGTCTGCAATAACTGCATAATCTGCAAATCTGAAGATTGGTGCTTCTTTGTCTCTATTCACCGCAATGATTGTTTTTGTCTTATCAATTCCTACAACATGTTGCGCAGCTCCCGAGATTCCAAATGCAATATAGATATCGGGTGCAATTCTCACACCTGACTGACCTACCTGCCTATCGTAATTTATTATTCCGTCATCTACCACAGCACGCGTCCCTGCAATCTCTGCTCCAATATAACCCGCCAACTTACGAAGCTTATCTATTTTTATTTTGTCTGAACAGCCTCTGCCAATTCCAAAAATTATTCTCGCCTCTGATAATGAGGCCTCATTTATATCCGTATTCCTGTACTGACGTAAAATCTGTCTGCCCTGTAGAAAATTTCTGTTATCGCAGGAACTATAATGTATCCTGGCAGTATCTGTTTCGATCTGTTGTGGTAGAATCTCAAAAATATTCTTTTTAACCGTGCACATGGCGGAGCTTCCGTTGCAGCATACAATTTCAGCCAGAACTGAATCGCTGTTGGTCGTTCTTACAAAGATAAATTCATTTTCATAATTAATATCGATGCAGTCTGCTACTAGACCACACTTCAAACATACGGCTGCTTCTGCAGCGAAATCTCTGCCTTGATCCGATGCAGGAAACATGTAAAGATCCGGCTTTAACAAATCATTTAAATTTGTTATTATTCCTGTTAAAGCAAACTGCTCCAGGCTATCACTGATATTAACAACATGTATTTCACTTACACCATATCTATGATAATCTATATGTTCTTTGTCATCACTTCTAAGTAGTATCGCTGAAACTGTAACATTGGTTCCAAATGATATGGCTTTACTTATCATCTGTAGATTCCACGGGCGATCGTCCAGACATATAACACATATTTTAACCTTATCCATCATATTTCACCGTTTAACCTTTTATAATTTTCAACATTTCCTGAGAAACCAGATTTAGTTCGCCTTTCATAATTTCACCTTTACGGAAACGATTAATTTCTCGGGCTTTCTTTACTTTTGTTTTTGACCCTGCTATTCCGCAATTTTCAGGTAATAATTCCAGCCTTTCATGATTCCAAATTATCATTTTCTTATTTTTAGCTCTCTTCAAACTCAACAAGCTGACTGTAAACTCTTCTGTTGTAAAATGTTTACCGATAATAACCGCCGGACTTGCTATAATTTCCTCTTGGACCAGGTCATCAAGTTGTCTCTCTAGCTGTAAACCATCACCATCCATAGACATGATATTTGACACGTTATTTATGACCGGTATGTTCAGACGATGTGCTAGCTCATAGGGTACCTGTCCGGTTTCACCATCGATTGCTTTCGCCCCACAAAATATGTAATCTACATTCCCTATCCTAATGAGTGCCTTTGATAATACTTCAGTTGTTGCATAGGTATCTGCCCCTGCGAATGCCATATCCGACAATAATATTATACTGTCAACGCCTCCTGCAAGTAACCGAAATAGCATATCCTGGCACTTCATGCTGCCCATACATAATCCTATCAGTTCAAAGTTCTGCTTTTTCTTAATTTCTAGCAATTGTTTTAGAACTAACTGGTCATATGGATTAACTGCATAACCCTTTTTGTTTAGCTGCAGAGCCTGAGTCGAATAATTATCTATAACTGGCTTAATGCATATTACTACCCTCATATGATACTTCTCCTCCATGCTTAAATTCTGTACAGTGAAAAAACATAAATTCTTTATGGAAGTTCCTAAACAATCAATGCGTTTACCATATTACATATTATGTTTCTTTGAATTTCAGATGTACCAGAATAAATGGTGCTGCCTATAGCATCTCTCAATTCACGTTCGATCATATACTCCTCACAATAGCCATACCCACCGAAAATCTGGATTGCATCCTGACATATCTTCACGTAGTTCTCACTCACATAAAGTTTGAATATTGCAGCTTCTAAAAATGCATTTTTTCTTTGATCCTTTAGTGATGCTATCTTGTATAGCATCAATTTACTCATTTCAACAGCAACTTTCATATCTGCGATTTTATGCGAAATTGCCTGGTATTCAATAATTTTCTTTCCAGCCTGTTCTCGGGAGCTGGCGTATTTGCAGCATTCTTCCATGATTCTCTGCATTGCACCCACATGGGGAGCAAACTCATAACATCTTTCCCATTCCAGTATAGCATTCATGATAGGCTCGCCACTTCCGTATGTACCAAGAATATTTTCTTTTGGAATACTGACATTATCAAAAACCACTTCACTTGTCGGACAGCTGTTCAAGCCCATTTTTTTAATATCATTACCGGTTTTTACCCCTATGAAGTCTTTTTCCACCACTAGTATACTGAATTTTCTAGGATCCTCCTGATTACGTGCAACAACCATAAATATATCTGCAATCGGACCATTTGATATAAACATTTTTGTTCCTGTCAAAATATAGCAGTCATTTTCTTCATGTACTTTTGAAGCCATACTCAAGGCATCGGAACCACTGTCAGGTTCTGTTAGCGCAAAACATCCTATCTTCTTTCCACTACCCATATCTTCTAGATATTTTTCCTTTAGGATGTCGCTTCCATATATATTTATAAGGTTCTGAGCGACCCAAATATGATTATTTATGGCAAAGACCAGTCCATTATTTCTACTTGCATAGCCTAATGCTTCAATACACATAGCCGCCGTCAGATAGGATTCACCAAGACCCCCATATTTCTCTTCTGTCACCAACGATAATAAACCGAAATCGGCAATTTTCATCCAAAGGTCATAGGAAAACTTGTCAAGATCCTCCTTATTGTTCAATATCGTGGATCCAAATCTTTTTACTTCTTCTACGAATTCCTTCTGCTCTCTTGTTATTGAAAAATCCATTTATTTCTTCTCCTTTATATTCTTAAATAAATAAAGCCATCTCTCCAGACCAAATCCGAAACAGCCTGTAACAATATTACCATTGTCATCAAAATTGTAGGTCTTGCTAAAATGTGTTCCATGGAAGTTAAAGGAACCGAGCGCTATTTCCCTGCCGTCTATTTTCATAACTAATTCTTGCTTCAAATTGTTGACTAACTGTATCTTCTGGAGTATTTTGCTTCGGCTACTCTCATAAAAGCTGTCACTGGCACTTTTGATCTCTATATCAGAATATATTGATTTCGCATATTGGTAAATCCAATCCTCTACCTGCTTAAGGGAATCTATCACATATTCTTTATTGCCTATAAAGATACACTCACGCACGTGATATTCCCAAAGATGCTGAATACCGTCATGTTCACCACATTCATACCGGAAAGCTTTTCCTAACGTGCTGATGCAAATATTCTCATCTATTTTTTTGTTCTGGAACATTGGATATACATGCAGACATACTGCAGGAGTTAAATACATTTTACTCATTCTAGCGTTCTCTTTGCTAATCGTTTCCTCCTGAATAACTTCATGATATCTGGAAGGTTCCGCCACGGCTATCTCACATAATTGATGCTGGCTATTCTTAAAATAACCACTTTTTCTAAGGATTTCTTCACTTATAAATGCTGGAATAATATAGTTTCTCACATGGAATCTCTGTAGGAAATCGCATACTCTTTTATCGAACTCATTTATATATCCTGTATCAATATCATCCATGCACTTATATTCATTATTATAAATGCTTACATTTTCATTCATATTTACACCCCATGTATTTGATCTAAAATTCCAACTTTCCTACATCATACTGTTCTTTCATTCCCTAGTCACAATCTGCTTCCGTTTTACATTCTCCAAGCAATACACTGATATCCTTAAAATCCTGCTCCTCCCTGACCTCATTATCTTTTACAAGCAAGACCCGGTCAGCATATGAAATTGTAGATGCACGGTGCGATACAACAAGGATTGTCTTTCCGCTCTTTGCCAGACTTCTGAGGTGTTCCATGATTTGATGTTCTGTCAAAGCATCCAGTGCTGCTGTAGGTTCATCCATAAATAGAATATCTGCGTCCTTTAAAAATGCTCTAGCTAGTGCTATTCTCTGTCTTAATCCTCCTGACAGATTATCTCCATTTTCACCAGACTCAAAATTAATGATCTTATCATCCTCTATATACTCTTTAAGTCCGGCCTGACACATAGCTTCCATTATTTCACAGTCGTCTGCCTCCAGATTCCCATACCTTATATTTTCATAAACTGATGCATTAAAAACATTACTTTCTTCCGGTACGTAGGCTATTTTTTTTCTAATCTCACTAACAGTCATATTTGTGACCTTCCTATCATTTAGCAAGACTAAGCCCTTATAATCATTAAAACCGAGCACAGACTTGATTAGAGTTGATTTACCAGATCCACTTTTACCGACCAAGGCAACAATTTCACCTTTTTTTACAGACAGATTTACATTATTAAGTACCATTATACCGTCATAATCCACACTAAAGTTCTGGAATTCCAGTACAGTATCCGAATTTTCATCAGGTCCTGACTCTTCATTATTTAGTTCTGCTATTACATATCTATCATTGGGAACAGAGAGCTGTTGCTCGATTCTGACAGCACTGACATAATCTTTTTTCAAATCAATCAATGCTGTAGAAAAAGTACTGGTAAAACCGATTATTGATCCGCTCAGACTTGCGATATAAAGCGCCTCCGGTAGATCAAGTAATCCGCTACTGACGAAAACACATGCAAAGGGCAACATCAGTGATGCACATAATGCTGTCAGATTATCTGTTGTTAGAGCTTTGATAAATGTCAATCTAACTTTTCTTTTATTCAGACGATCCAATTCCATTACTACTTTTTCATTACTTTTATCCACGTATTCCTGCAGATTCATCATCCTTATAGTCATCTTTCCACCATAAGCGGAACTTATCTGCTTTGAATAGATATCCATTTTCTCAAGAATTGCTTTTTCAAGCTTATTGAACTTATTAATAAATACAATACTAAGTGATGTAACAAGGCAAAGAATAAACATGATTCCGATACCTATGATATAGTTTTTTAAAAAAATAGCCACACAGAAGGTAACTCCAACAATAATCGGAAATATGAGTCTCTCCAGGTCTGCACATATCATGGAGACAGCTGCCTTAACATCCTTGTTATATCTTGTAGTAATTTCGCCTATATCTAGCTTACTATGACCATGTTTTCTATGTAACAAGTTTTGGTACATGTTTTCCCTGAGCTTATTTTCAGTATTGATACCATATGCATACTGCAGATACTTGAAAAAACTGGCTATAATTTCAGCTACTACTGCACCTGCAAGCAAAAATAGGATGATCCATGCTGTAGACATTATGCTATCTGCATCCCTTGTACGATACATGGAATCCTGTGTCAACTGAGCAATCAGCAGCCTACTTATATTAGTAAAAACAGCCGGAAAAATAATCGATGCAATCCAGATAATCCATGTTTTCTTTATGTGCTTTCCTAATAACCCGAATATTAGTTTTCTTTTCATTTTCTATCCCTTATTCTCAACAAGTCCACTATGTATCAGTTCCTGATATATACTACATTCTCGAATTAGCAAATCATGATGGGCAAAACCTGCTAGTCTGCCATGGTCCATTACCATGATTTTGTCAAACATTGTTGGCTCCTGAAGTTTATGCGCTATAATGATTAAGGTAACATTATTTCCCATATTGAGTAATTCATCTGTTATCTTCTTACTTAATTCATGGTCTAAGGCAGAGGTCGGTTCATCTAATAGCATAATTTCCTTGTTCTGATACATTACTCTTGCAAGTCCTATTCTTTGAACCTGGCCTTTTGACATATTGCTCTGAACGGAAGATATCTCTACATCATAACTGTCTTCGCGTTTCATGATTACATCCTGAAGAGACAACCACTCACAGCATTTCTCCAATCTATCGTGATTCGGATCATCAGAATTCAAAACAATATTTTCCCTTATACTTCCTGCAAAAATATAGGTATCCTGTGGCATCACAGCCATATTCGAGGCAAGATCTGATAAAGCTAAATCCTTAAGATCTTTTCCCATCAGTCGAATACTTCCCTCATCTTCCGAAAGCTCATACATACCACACAGCAACTTAAACAAGGTCGTTTTTCCGCATCCGCTGGGTCCAACTATTGCAATCTTTTCTCCCCGCGCGACACTAAATGATAGATCCTCCAAGATTTTTTTATCATCATATCCAAAGGTCAGATGTTCCACTTGAACTACATCAGTATTCCTATCAAATTCTAAATCTTCTCTGCTTTCTAACCTATGATCCGGTTTATTTAGCAACTCCAGTAACCTTTGAATTGAAACTTTACCGCTCTGATAGTTGGGCATCATAATCAGAAATTCATTGATGCCTTCACCAAATACTCCTGCAATCATAATTACTCCGAACAGCTCGCCTACTCCAATTGATCCTTTTATAATCAGATACACACCGCTTAACATGATAACTGCTGTATTGATATGACCGATGATGACTCCCATTCGATATCCGAGCTCTGATTTTCTGGCAATCTTTTTTCGAATAGCACCATCCTGATTGAGTATATTTTTGTTATCCTCTTTAAAATATTCCTCCAGGCAATAGGTTTTTATAACATTCAGGAAATGAATAGAATCTACCAACTTTCCGTTCATGTTGTTACTCTTTTCACGCTCTTTCACATGATACTTGTCTAAATCCTTAAGATAGAGCATGGGGGCGAAAATTGAAACAGTTGCAAAGGGGATTAGAATAACAGTAATCTCCCAGCTCATAAGGACACTGAAGATGATTCCCCCAACAAACTTAGTCAATGTATTTCCGATTAAAAACAGAGATTTCTGCCAGTTACCAATATCGTCGATATCATTTGTTATGATAGAAATAATCTTACCCTGCCCATATTCCTCTAAATCTGCAAGTTTCATTCTGTTATTCTTCTTGCCAACCTGATTTCTCAACTCCTTGCTAACATTGTTTACACTCGCATTGATTAATCGATCATTGACGGATTTGAGCAGGATGTAACTAAAGAAGCATATACATGTCGGTATGAATAATTTTACAACCGCTCCTTGTTGTTCTATCGTTTTATTGACTATTTCAGATACCAGAATTATCTGAAATATTTGCATCGCACCTGACAGAAGGCCCAGTAACCAGAAACCTGCAATATATATAGGTAAATGCTTATGCAATATTTTTCTATATAATTTAATCATCTAATTAGTCTCCTGACGACAGCCTTTTCCTTATTTTACTAATTGTATAAACCTTTGTCAATAAAAGAGGCCCTAAAATCCCGTAATCCTCATATTACTATGGTTACAGGCTTTTAGAGCCACCTATTTAATCATTATTAAATTATTTTAAATAAGCCTTACTGGCCCATCTGCTTTGCGAAGTTTTAATTATTTTACTTCTCAACTTCTTCAGGCTTATATCAATATCTGTTAGGTCAACAAAGAATATAGATACATTTACATGTCTTCCATCAGCCTCACAACTCTTAAAGGTATTATCCTCATGTACAGCCATCTCCTCAGTCTTTGGATAAAGGAGCCAAGTCATTTTATTTCACTGGCACCTTAAGTTTCTGACCTACATGGATCGTAGTCTTCTTTAAATTATTCAACTTCATAATCTCCTTATAGCGAGTCCCCTTGCCAAGATACTTAAGGGAAATTTTCCATAAGGTTTCTCCTTTTTTAACCTTTACAACCATATAGGTTTCTTCCTTTATCTTACCGTCCTTGCCTATTACCTTATACCTAACATCCTTTAAATTATTCTCTTTGATGTACTTGTATACTGGAGAATTCTCATGAATTAAAAGCATTCCAGCATCATAGGAATAAGAGTTCAAAGTTTCTTTACTAATTACTTCTACTGAAGCTGGAATCTCTAATGTCTTTAATCTTTTAAGGACTTTAGATTTTAAACCTAAACTACCAAGTTCCTTTAATTTCTTGGGTAGTTGGAGAACTTCTAATGAGTCACAATCTTCAAAAGCATAATCCCCTATTATCGCAACATTATCTTTCATCTGTACTTCCTTTAAATTTACACATGCAGAAAACGCACCCTTTCCAATTTCAGTCAATGTTTTGGGTAAAGTAACCTTTGTAATTGAAGAAAATGACATGCCACTATCCGCTAACTTTATAACTCCTTCTGGAACAGTTACTTCTCCTTTTACATTACGTGCATCTATTAAAATATTGTTTACAATAACAAGGCCCGACTCTGCATCTGCCCTTTTTGAGTCCAACCATGGCGTTCCTAAAAAAGCATTCCCACCAATAGTTGTAACACTCTCAGGAATATTAATATTTAATAAGCTATCACAAAACATAAAGGCAGAGTTATCAATTGTAGTAACACTTCTAGGAATATTTATTTCTGTTAAACTTCTGCAGCTACCAAAGGCGGATGGACCAATTATAGTAACACTATCAGGAATATTAATTTTTGATAATCCACTACTCATATAAAAAGCAGCCACACCTATCTTAGTTACAGAATCCGGAATAACTACTTCTGTAATAGTACTATTGTAGTTAAGTCCATTGTTTCCTAAAAACTCTCCACCACCAATTTCCTTTACCCCGTCTGGAATAATAACTACTTTTGCAGAACCTTTATACTTCTTTAATACTCCATTTTCTATAACAAAATCTGACGAGGTATCTTTTTCCTCAGCCTTCACTGTAGGGGACTTAAATCCTATAAATAAGATAATCAATAATATAATTTGACCCAGCAAAACTTTATTTTTCATAAGACCCTTTCCTTATACTTTATATATTTAATTTAGTCACCATTTGCTTCTGTATAATTAGAATTCACAAAGCTCATCATGCTATAATGATTTAAAACGGTAGTATTTGTTACTCTAGCATTTAATGCATTTTCATAAAGATTTGCCACAATATACTGCTCACTTACTGTTAGTATATATTCCTAACCCCCTCTCATATGCTCTTATACAATTAAACAAATGAGAGGGGGATTTTGTGACAAATATTGGTTTTATTTTTGTTGGACGCTCACTGCGATTGAATATACTTCTTCTTTACTTAAGCTAGATGTTACTGAATATACATATAAATCATCATACCAGCTAATAAACTGTACTTCCTTATTAGAAAAACAAATCCCCGAATGTCCATTAATCTCTATAAAACATTAATTTATGATATTTTTCATATATTAGTTCAAATTTTGACTTATTCTCTTCCTTGTCTATCATAGACATGTAATATAACATCATTTTAATCTCTCTCCATATTTTTTTTATTGTCTCTATAATTTCAATTCTCTAGTAACATTATATATCATATCCTATAATTGGTATCGGCAATAGTTGAGATAGATTGAACCTATGTTAAGGCAAGTTGTAAAATTAAGTAATAATGAGTAAAAAAACCGTCCAAGGCCAATATTGACCTGGACGGCATGTTTATCCACATATATGTAATTATTACAAACTATTAGAGCCTTATTCTATTCCTTCTATACTATCACACTTTTTCACAGTATCAATAGAACCATCCTCATTATATTTAAACTCAGCTACACAAACTGATCTGTGGAACAAGCTTCCGCCAGGTAAGTCTGCTGTATGGTAAAATAGATAAGAACGTCCCTTGAAATCTGCAATTCCCGCATGGTTTGTAAAGCAATCTCCTGCCTCCATAAGCACACCACCATACTTCCATGGTCCAGTTGGTGAATTTGAGGTTGAATAAGCCAGATGTTCATTTTGTTGTTTCAAAGCAAAAGCCGAATATACCA
>JAAYPG010000080.1 GCA_012519905.1 Clostridiales bacterium
AGCAATAAACGGTCTTGCTGGACTCAGCATGCTACAAGAAAATGCCGGGAATGTTGATCTGGTTCTGCTGGACATTCATATGCCTAGAATGAATGGACTTGAGGTTCTTGAGGAAATAAAAAAGCAAAACATCAAGACAACAGTAATAGTTGTAAGTGCTGTCACTACCAGTGATGCAAAAGAGACTATACATGCTCTGGAGCTAGGTGCATTTGATTTCATTACAAAACCAGAGAGCTTAGAGGAATTGAGAAGCAATGCCTTTACTGAAAGACTTATCAATTGCCTAGAAGTAGCCACAAAATGTAGTGAACAAAAGCAGCAAAGAACCATAGTAACAGAAGCGCCAAAAATAATTACAGCTTCCCTGCCTCCTATTCAGAAGAAGAGAGTTACGGAAGAAGATCGGTATCAAAACAAGCTAATAGCTATCGCTTGCTCAACTGGTGGGCCAAAAGCCCTCCATAATATTATACCCAATCTACCCAAGGAGATTGATGCAGGGGTTGTAATTGTACAGCATATGCCCGAAGGATTTACAAAGTCCCTGGCAGACAGATTGAATTCATTAAGCCAGCTTCCTGTTAAGGAGGCAGAGGATGGAGAAGTTCTGAAAAAAGGATGGGTCTATATCGCAAAAGGTGGCAGACAGCTACGGGTTATAAGGGACCAAGATGGAGGCCATATATTAAAAGTTAGTTTGGAACCGCCACGTCGTGGATTATCACCCTGTGCCGATATTCTGTATGAATCCCTTGTAGACGCCGATTATGATGAAATAACATGTGTAGTACTCACCGGTATGGGAAGTGATGGCTCAGCCGGAATTAAAGAATTAAGTAAGAATAAAAATATTCATGTGATAGCTCAGGACAAGAAGACCAGTATTGTATACGGTATGCCAAGAATGATCAAAATGACAGGATTGGTTGACAAGGTAGTATCACTAGATGATGTCACCGAGGCTATTATTGAGAATGTGGGGGTGCGTTAAATGGATGTAAGTCAATATCTTGAAATTTTTATTGAAGAGACAAAGGAACATCTGCAGAGTTTAAATGAGCATATATTGATTCTGGAGAAGGAACCCGAAAACGATGCGACCATTAATGAGATATTCCGTGCAGCCCATTCCCTTAAGGGTATGGCTGGAACCATGGGCTATAAAAAGATGCAAGAGCTAACTCATGATATGGAAAATGTGTTTTCAGAGATACGTAATGGCAAGATGAAGGCTTTTTCAGAGCTTGTAGACGTTGTGTTTAAGGGATTAGATGCACTAGAAGCTTATCTTGTGAATATACAGACAGATGGTACTGAAGGTGATCAGGACTCATCTGATATTATTGATTCATTGAATAATATTTTGAATGCAGGTTTAGGTATTGCTAACACAACTAATAAGGATAAAGAAGTTGAGTCCTTAGCTGGTGATATTAAAACATCTGCCCCTGATGTGGATAGTAAGTATAAGTTTAGATTTCTTAAGATAGATGAACATGAGAAAAAAGCCATAGCTAAAGCTTATTCAATTAATCTTAATGTAGTTGGATTAACTGTATATATACATGAATATTGTGTCCTTAAGGGTGCCAGAGCCTTTATGATCAACAGAACATTAGAGGAGCATGGTGAAATAATTAAACTTGATCCAAGTGCTCAGGATCTTGAAGATGAAAAATATGATTATGATTATTCAGCCTTCGTAATAACTAAGGACAGTCCAGAGAAAATAATTGATGCTGTATTGGCTGTTTCTGAGGTTAAGGAGGTTGTGGCTGATTACATACAGCTTAATGAGATGGAGCTTAATACCTATCTGGCTGCAATTAAGCAGGATGAAATACCTACTTCTACATATAAAGTTCCTAAGGAGCCTGGTTCCTTAAAGGCAGGTGCAAAAGTCCCTAGCAAGCAACATACAAAGCCTGTGGCAAATCGCTCAGTCCGTGTAGATATTGAAAAATTGGATGTACTGATGAACTTGGTAAGTGAGCTTATAATTGCAAAAAACAGTCTAGTATCCTCCAGTAGTACCTTACATAATGAACTTGAAATTTCCTTCTTTGATCAGATTGAATATCTAGAAAGAGTTACCACTAATCTTCACGAGTCTGTTATGAAGGTAAGAATGGTTCCTATAGAGAGTGTAGTTAATCGTTTCCCTAGAATGATTCGTGATTTATCTAAGAGTTTAAATAAGCAGATGGAGCTTTATATGACCGGTGAGGAGACTGAGCTTGATCGTACTGTTATAGATGAAATTGGTGATCCTTTAATGCATCTACTTCGTAATGCAGCTGACCATGGATTGGAGAGCACTGAGGATAGAGTAAAATTAGGTAAGGATCCGGTTGGAGCTATATATCTTGATGCCTATCAGGATGGCAATAACGTAGTAATTGAAGTAAGAGATGACGGATCAGGCATTAACGTTGATAAAATCCGAGCAAAGGCCATAGATAGGGGTACTATAACAGAGGAGCAGGCATCAAGAATGTCTGACAAGGATATTATTGATATTCTATTTATGCCTAGCTTTTCAACCTCTGATTCAGTTACTGATGTATCAGGTAGGGGTGTTGGTCTTGATGTTGTTAAAACTAAGATTGAAGCTCTTGGTGGTGAAATAGAAGCTAAGACAGTGTTAGGAAAGGGTTCAAATTTCATCATAAGACTACCACTTACTCTTGCTATTATACAATCATTAATGGTTACAATCTCTGATGAAAAATATGCCCTGCCTCTTGGTAATATACAGACTGTGGAAAACATCGATAGTAGCAGTATTAAGAAGGTTAATGGTAAGGAAGTTCTTAACCTCAGAGGAGATGTAATACCCATCATACGTTTAGGTGAATTACTAGATTGTCCTAAGGGTGAAGAAGTAGACCAGCTTCTTGTAGTTGTAGTTAAGAAGGGCGAAAAATATGCAGGATTAGTTGTAAACGAGCTATTAGGACAGCAGGAGATTGTTATCAAGTCCATAGGCAAGTATATAAAGTACCATAAGACTATAAGTGGTGCAACTATACTTGGAAATGGTGAGGTAGCATTAATTCTAGATGTAAATACATTGGTGTAGTACATTAGTGATATTTAGAACAAGGGAGGTTAGTCATGGCCGAAACAAATTCAAAGCAATATATTGATATAAGACTAGGTGAAGATCTATATGGTATAGAGATTAAGTATATAGATAGCATAATTGTCATGCAGAATATAACTAGGGTGCCAAAGGCACAATCCTTTTTTCTTGGGGTTATTAATCTGAGAGGAGAGGTTATTCCAGTTATGAATCTAAGAACCAAGCTGGGACTTGAAGAGGAAGAGTTTACTTCAACCACAAGAATAATGATTGTGAAGCCGGAACCCTTAGCTTCGCCTGTAGGTCTGATAGTAGACGAGGTAAACGAGGTAATAACCTTAAATGATGACGATGTGAATATAATGAATTATGACGAAAATGACAGTAAAGCCGCTTATAGTGCTGGAATTGGTAAGTTGGGTGATAATTTAGTTAATATTTTAAATATTCCTGAGTTAATAGGTAAGGAAGATTAGCCAATATTTAAATTGGGGGGATAAGGGTGGCAGATATAAACTTAAATGGAATTAATAATATGCAATATGATGTTCTACGAGAGATAGGCAATATTGGTGCCGGAAATGCAACCACTGCGCTATCCCAAATGATAAATGCCAAGGTATCTATGAATGTGCCAAAGGTAGAGCTGCTGGAGTTTAAAGAGCTTTCTGATATTGTAGGAGGAGCTGAGAAGATTGTAGTTGGAATACTATTCACTCTCGATGGCGATGTAGATGGAATGATGATGTTTATGATGGACAAGCTTGCATCTATGCATTTGGTTAACATCCTTCTTGGTAATATGGAGGAAACAAAGCCAACTGAAGAAACCGAGTTTAGTGAAATGGGTCTTTCAGCCCTAAATGAAATCGGTAATATCATATCAGGTGCATATTTATCATCTTTATCTTCCTTAACGAACTTAACAATAACAACAAGTATACCATATATGGCCATTGATATGGCTGGGGCTATTTTAAGTGTACCGGCTATAGAATTTGGAAAGATTGGGGACAAAGCCCTTTTGATTGAGACAGAATTTGGGGACAAGGATAATTATGTGAACGGGTATTTTATATTGATACCGACCTTAAAATCATATTCATCAATTCTAAAATCATTGGGGTTATAGGTGATACCATGAACAAAACAATAAAAGTCGGCATGGCTGATGCTAATGTGTGCAGACCTCCGGATTTGATTGCGACCCTGGGACTTGGTTCCTGTGTCGGTGTAGTATTATACGATCCGGTTAAGAAGATTGCAGGCTTAGTTCATGTTATGCTACCAGATAGTACAAAAATAATAAACAACTCTAATAAATACAAGTTTGCTGACACAGGAATAGTTACACTAATCCAGGACATGGTAGATATAGGAGCAATAAGAAGAAATATAGTTGCAAAAATTGCCGGTGGAGCACAGATGTTTAGCTTTGTAAATAATCTTGAAATGATGCGCATTGGGGATCGCAATGTGGAAGCAACCAAGCAGAAGCTTGCTGAACTGGGCATACCAATACTTGCAGAGGATACCGGTGCTAACTATGGTAGGACTATAGAGTTTAATCCAGACACTGGATTATTACATATAAAATCCTTTGGTAAGGAGCTATTGATTCTATAGTCAAATTCCAAGAAACTATGTATAGAAGGTGAAAATATGCGTGATAGGTATATACCTGCATTTATTACATTATTAGCAGGAGCCATAACCTGTATTGTAGACATTTATAGAAAAGCTAATTTATTATCTAGTTTAAAAAGACTTCTTTTGGTTCTTATAATTTTTTATATTATTGGCCTAATAGCAAGGGCAATTATCAGAAAGGTTCTTGAAGCTAAACCCAACAGATCTGATCAAGATATAGAAGATAATACTGAGGATAATATAGAAGATAATCCTGAGAATATTATAGATGATAATACAGAAGAAACTATAGCTTAAGATAGCATAGCTAAAGATTAATTATTGGTAAATGAGATATTGGTTTTCAATCCGCTTTAATTATAGGAGGCAATATGAATAATGAAGAAAGGCAAAAACTTTGGGAAGAATACTCTCGAAGAAAGACCTCTGACTTATATGAAAAGATTATAATTGAATATGCTGGATTGGTAAAAATAGTTGCAGGACGTCTTAGTATGTATTTGGGACACAATGTGGAATATGATGATCTAGTAGGTTATGGAACATTTGGACTATTAGATGCTATTGAGAAATTTGATTACAGCAAGGGGTATAAGTTTGAGACTTATGCTTCCTTAAGAATAAGGGGAGCTATTCTTGACCAGATTCGAAAGATGGACTGGATACCCAGAAGCATACGACAAAAGCAACGGAAGATTGATAATGCATATCAAGTCCTCGAGGCCAGATATGGCAGAAATGTCACCGACGAGCATGTGGCCGAGGAGCTAAATCTATCTATGGAAGAGCTAGAGGACTGGCAGAGTCAAACAAATATTACAAATATAATTTCCTTAGATGAGTTCATGGAACAGGGCTCTGAGGCGAAAACTGAGCAATATTTTGCCACTACATTTGAGCAACCTGATAGGATAATGGAAAGAAAGGAACTAAAGGACCTTCTAACGAAGACTTTAGATTCTTTGACTGAAAAGGAGAAAAGGGTAATAGTACTATATTATTATGAAGACCTGACCTTGAAGGAAATTAGTAAGATTCTTGAGGTATCAGAATCTAGAATATCTCAATTGCATACTAAGGCACTACAAAAGCTCAAGTTGAAACTGGGAGTGAATATAGAAGTCCTTACAAGCTATTAATAATACAGGATATTATTCACATCCTATACTTATATATTTTGTAAGCTGGTAACACTTAGGAGGGGGAATTATAAGATGGGTGGTAAAAACGCATACTTTCAGCTGTTAATCAAAAAGGACGGAACTTATTTGAAGCTTTATGATTCTGAACCAGGCGGATTACCGCTTAATTATGATGAAATCAGCAATTATCTGGCTGATAAGAGAATATATGAGTATGACAAAATTGCCTTAGGTAAGGGGATAGCAAACCTAAAGGAAACGGCAGAGATAAAGCTTACTTCAGCAGTGATTCTTCCACAGGATGAGCATGTTAAGGTTACAATTGAGGAGGATAGATTAAAGGTAATATGCCGGTTTTATCCTCCCAGTAATGGAGGGAATCATCTTACCAAGGAGGACATCATATCTGAAATGGTAAGAGCCGGAGTAAAATATGGTGTAGATGAGATGAAAATCATGCAGCATTTGAAGGAGCCAAGGTATTGCACAGATTATGTCCTAGCTAAAGCAACCTTGCCCATACAGGGAAGAGACGCTGTGATAACTTATCATTTTAATACTGATTTAACCATGAAGCCTAAGACAAATGAGGATGGTTCAGTGGATTTTCATCAGCTTGATATAATCAGTCATTGTAATGAGGGAGATTTATTAGCCACTTTAACACCTGTTGATTTTGGTAGACCAGGGATTGATGTATGTGGAAAACCCTTAAAGCCCAATAAGGTTACCAATCGTGTACTTCGCTATGGCAATAAGATTAGAATGTCAGAGGATGGGCTTAGGCTATATTCAGAGGTTAGTGGTCACGTATCTCTAACCAACGGTAGAGTGTTTGTATCGGATACTTATGAGGTTGCCGCAGATGTGGATTCATCAACCGGAGATATAGATTATGAGGGGAATGTAGTAGTTAGAGGTAATGTAATAACAGGTTTTACAGTTAAAGCCAAGGGCGATATTGAAGTATATGGCGTCGTGGAAGGAGCCTATATTGAAGCAGGGGGGCAGATTATCCTAAGACGTGGCATGCAGGGAATGAATAAGGGTATTCTTAAGGCAAATGGAAATATAATTACAAAATTCATAGAAAATGCAGAGGTTATAGCAGGGGGATATATTAATACAGATTCCATCATGCATAGCAAGGTATCTGCAAAGGGAGATATAGTTGTAGGAGGCAGACGAGGCTTCGTAACAGGTGGGGTAATACGTTCTGGTACTATGATATCCTTAAAAACATCCGGCTCACATATGGGAACCAATACTGTGCTTGAAGTTGGTATAGATCCTGCTGTACTGGATGAATTTAATGAGCTGGAGAAGAAAATTGTAATGCTTAAGAGCGAGAAGGAGAAGGTAAATCATGCGATTGCTATGGTCCGTAAGAAGCTTTCGTCTGGTGCTAATATTTCCTATGATAAGCTAGAGAGTCTTAAGCAGATAACACAGACCAGTATTAATCTTAATACCCAGATTACTGAGGCTACACAGAGATATGATGTCCTTAAGCTGGAGGTAGGGGGAAATACTACAGGAATGATTAAGGTATATGATACAGTATATCCAGGTACTAAAATCATTATTTCCAATGTAGTATACTATGTAAAAGATGCATTGCAACATACAAAATTCATCCGTGACAAGGCGGATATTAAGCTACAACCATTATAGAATGGTATAGATTGACCTAAGTAGTATCAGAAGCAGTTAAATGACATCCCCAGGAGTACATAATACACCTTGTTATTTATTAAGGGGGAATGAAGATGCCCATAAGGCCAATTGATGTTATGAAATCACAGGAGGTTTCCCAGTATAAGCATATTCAGAATCAAAGGTCCCAGCATGAACAGGTACAGATAAGCAAGAGCTTTCAAAACCTGATACAGGCTGAGGCTTCTAAGACTGTTCAAACAAAGAAAAGTGAGAACAATGAATATAGATACGATGCCAAGGATGAAAGTAATAACAGTTATAGTGGTAGTGGGGCTAGCGGCAGAGGGAAACAGGATAAGGAAAATCAAAATAAGGATAATCAACCCAGAAATAATTCTGCTAGACCTGGAGGAATTGATATATTAATATAACTAGTTATATAGGAGTGGAGTAGATATGAACCTGTTAGAAATTATCATGCTTATATTAGGAATTATAATCATAATTTTAAGTTGCAGGATAGTTGGCCAACCCAATAATAAAAAGAATGGTGAATCCTTAGGGAGTGGAGACCTTAAGGATATTTATTTGCAGGAGGAATTGAACACCTTCAAGGAGCAACAGATTGAATTGTTTAATTCTGTAAGTGAAGACACTATTGTAAAGACCGATGATTATTTAAGCAAGCTATCAAATGAAAAGATTATGGCAGTTAGTGAATACTCAGATCAAATTCTAGAAAAAATAGCAAGGAATCATGAAGAGGTTGTATTTCTTTATAATATGTTAAATCATAAAGAAAAGGAGCTTAAGGAGATTATTAAGGATATTGATAGCGCCAAGCGTAAGGCAAAGGAGCTATCAAATGACAATCCACAGAACCATATAGCTGCTGAAAATAAAGAAGAAAAGTCAAAGAAGCTTGACAACCAAGCCCAGAATATTAAGCTACAGTCTGTAGGCAAAACAGCCTCAGAGCAAGTAGATAATAATCAATCAGCTATCTCTATTAATAATTCAGAGATACTAAAACTACATGGGCAGGGCAAATCGATTATGGATATTGCTAAGCAGTTGGGAATCGGCCAGGGAGAGGTTAAGCTTGTTGTCGATTTATTCGTAGACAAATAGATGAGATTGTTGATTTATATTAAGTTAGTTATGAAGGACGGGGATAACTAAAAATGAAACTAAAATACTATATGAGAGGGCTTGGAATAGGCATACTAGTAACAACACTTGTACTTTCCCTTGCTAGTAAGAAGGAAAAGCTCTCCGATAAAGAAATTATATCTAAGGCAATAGAACTTGGTATGGTGATGAAGGATGATAATGATGACCAGCTTAAGGAAGTCCTTGAAAATTCCTTAGATAAGGAGGAACCAGAGAAGGATTTGCTAGAGGATACTGAGCATGAGCCAAGTGATGAGCTAAATAATGAGGTATATGATGAGTCGGAAGATGACTTGAATAATGAGCCTGATGATAAGTTGGTTGATGAGGTAAATAACGGGTCTGATGATGACTTGAATAATGAGTTGGATGATGAGGATGCTCTGGAACCGACAATTGAAGAGACACCATCAAACGATGATGGAGAAGCTTCAGAGCCTAATGATGAGGATAGTGGAGCAGAAGTCTTAGAGCCATCAAATGATGATGAGGAATTGGATAATCAGGAGCCTACCAACGTAGATCAAGTGACCTTTACAATATTAAAAGGCATGTCTTCGCGTCAGATATCGGAGCTTCTTGTAGAAAAAGGCCTTATAGATGATGCAATAGATTTTGATTATTATATTATGAGACTAGGAAAGACTAGAGAATTAAGAGCTGGAACATATACATTGCCTAAAGACTCCTCTTATCAAGAAATACTGGATGCAATAATCAAATAGACAGTTATCTTAAAAAATTAACAAAAACGAACATATAGACAGACATCCTGATAAAACAGAAAAAAATGAGCGGATAGACAGAACATCCTGAGAAAATCCTTTACAGGTGGATTTTCTTGTGTTATAATCACTATGTTTTGATAACAATACACGTATGCTGATTTCATGCATGGTGCCGAGATACTTAGGTCTGCATGGAATATGATGTGTACGGATGATATTAACCAAATGGAGGTAAATTATGAGCGTTATTTCAATGAAACAATTATTGGAGGCTGGTGTACATTTTGGACATCAGACAAGAAGATGGAACCCCAAAATGGCGGAGTACATCTACACAGAGAGAAATGGAATCTACATTATTGACTTACAGAAGTCAGTAGTAATGGTAGACCAAGCATATGCTGCAATCAAGGATATTGTTGCAGATGGTGGAACAATCCTCTTTGTAGGAACAAAGAAGCAGGCACAGGATGCTATAAAAGCAGAAGCTGAGCGTTGCGGAATGTTCTATGTAAATGAAAGATGGTTAGGTGGTATGTTAACCAACTTCAAGACCATTAAGAGCAGAATTGATAGACTAAGAGAAATCGAAAAAATGTCAGAGGACGGAACATTTGATGTTCTTCCAAAGAAAGAAGTTATTCAGCTTAGAAAAGAATGGGAAAAGCTTGAGAAGAATCTTGGTGGAATTAAGAATATGAAGAGACTTCCAGATGCTATATTCGTAGTAGATCCTAAGAAGGAAAGAATCTGTATCCAGGAAGCACATAACCTAGGAATCCCTCTAATTGGTATAGCAGATACCAACTGTGATCCTGAAGAGCTTGATTATGTTATTCCAGGTAAAGACGATGCTATTCGTGCTGTTAAGCTTATTGTATCTAAGATGGCTGATGCGGTTATCGAAGCAAATCAGGGCGTTCAGTTAACAGATACAACAGATGAAGCAGAAGCATTCGACAATGTTGAAGCTGGCCTAGAGGAAGAAGTTACAGAATAATGTGTGAATGGGTCTGTTGCAGATGTAAGGCTTACCGTATGGTTAGTATGAGACATTACAACAGTCCCATTTTTAAAATATAAGATTTGGAGGTTTAATTATGAATATAACAGCTAGTATGGTAAAAGAGTTAAGAGAAATGACCGGCGCAGGAATGATGGATTGTAAGAAAGCTCTTGCTGAGACTGAGGGTAATATGGACAAGGCTGTGGAGTTTCTTAGAGAAAAGGGACTTGCTGCCGCAGAGAAGAAGGCCGGTAGAATCGCTGCAGAAGGTATCGTTGATACAAATGTTAGCGAAGACGGAAAGATTGCTTCAATTGTAGAAGTAAACAGTGAGACAGACTTCGTAGCAAAGAATGATAAATTCAAAGAATATGTAGCAGCTGTAGCAGCACAGGTAGCTAAGACAAATGCAAAAGATATTGATGCATTTTTAGAAGAGAAGTGGGAGCTTGAGCCTTCTAAGACTGTTAAAGAAGAGCTTTCAACTATGATCTCAATTATTGGTGAGAATATGAACATCAGAAGATTCGAGCAGCTGAAGGCTGAGAACGGATTTGTTGCTTCATATATTCACGGTGGTGGTAGAATCGGTATCCTAGTTGAGGTAGAGACCACAGTAGTAAATGATGAAGTTAAGGAAGCAGCAAGAAACGTAGCTATGCAGATTGCTGCTATGAATCCTAAGTATGTAAGTAGAGATGATATTTCCGAGGAATTTATCGCTCATGAAAAAGATATTATCAAGGCTCAAATCAAGAATGATCCTGCTAATGCTAAGAAGCCTGAGAACATTATAGAGAAGATGCTTGAAGGTAGATTAAACAAGGAATTAAAGGAAGTTTGCTTACTTGATCAGGTATATGTTAAGGATGGCGATATGAATGTTAGCCAGTACATGGAATCTGTATCAAAGCAGGTAGGTGCTCCCGTAGCTATTAAGAGCTTTATCCGTTACGAGACCGGTGAAGGCCTTGAGAAGAAGTCTGAAGACTTTGCAGCTGAAGTTGCTAAGCAGATGGGTCAGTAACGTGTCAAGGGGACGGGGATACTGTCACTACTTAACGTGTCAAGGGGACGGGGATACTGTCACTACTAATTTAGCATGATTTTATAATGATTATATAAGAGGCTCTAAAAGCCTGTAAGATACGCGTATATGCGATTTACAGGATTTTAGAGCCTCTTTGATATTGATTTAAAAACCGCGTGGATCGATGTGGAAACATGGCTATCGTCAAGTTACCAAATTATTCTTGTTGACATTGTCGAAGTGACATTTTATAATCAACTTACATAAAGTAAC
>JAAYPG010000081.1 GCA_012519905.1 Clostridiales bacterium
TATCTATTATCTTAATACTATCGAGGAGGTAAAACCTCCGTTGTAAGTATCTATTATCTTAATACTATCGAGGAGGTTTGGAATGAAGCAGCAGATTGAAGAGTTTACCGGTTATCTTCAGGAAGTTAAGCAGTCATCACTGAACACTATAAGAGCCTATCAGAACGACCTAAGAAAGTTAGAAAACTATCTTAGCCAACAGGGGATTGAGAATAGCTCAAAAATAACAGAGACAAGCCTTAATTCCTATATACTTTCCTTAGAAAAGGAAGGTCTGTCACCATCAACTGTATCAAGGCATATTGCTTCTATGAAAGCATTTTTATTATTTCTCTTAAAGAGGGGAAGCATAAAGGGTGATCCTTCTGAGCGGATTAAGGCTCCAAAGGTGGAGAAAAAAACACCTCAGGTATTAGATCAAAAGAAGATATTGGCCTTGCTTAATCAACCAGATATAAGCACAAATAAGGGTATTCGCGATAAGGCCATGCTAGAGCTTATGTATGCCACAGGTATGAAGGTGTCTGAGCTTATAAATATTAAGCTCTCTGATATTAATCTAGCAGGAAGCTATCTCACCTGCGGAGATAAGAAGGAGAGAAGCATCCCCTTTGGAAATGCAGCTAAGGACGCTTTGAAATCCTATATTGATATTAGAGAAGCCATCTTTGATATAGGGCACAATACATATTTATTCTTAAATAGTCAGGGCCAACAGCTTAGTAGGCAAGGCTTTTGGAAGATCCTAAGAACATATGCTAGAGAAGTAGGGATAGAGGACATTAACCCCAATATGATAAGGCACTCCTTTGCTGCACATATGATAGATAATGGGGCAGATATAGGTGTCGTTCAAAAATTCCTTGGTCATACAGATATAAGTACGACCCAGCTCTATCTAACCCATAGCTATCAAAATAGCCGTGAAGTATACTCAAACACTCATCCCAGAGCATAAAAAATCAGCCGTCTCAAATAAATACAAGGATATTGACGATGTCTACAAAATGCACCCTTAGAAGAACAGCTACCATATTTGTAATGTCGTAAGCGGACTTTAGTCCGATTAAGACAAACAAATACGGTAGCTGTTCTTGTACGGATGTGTGGTAGATGTCAGCAGTATCCGATATATATTTATTTGAGACAGGCTGATTTTATTAGTGACTAACAATTTTATAAGTGGTCAGCTATGGTGTATATAAGTTTTTCGGATTCTTCCCAACCGAGACATGGATCTGTGATTGATTTGCCATACACATGGCCTGATACCTTTTGACTGCCACTTTCTATATAGCTTTCAATCATTACTCCTTTTACAAGCCTTGCAATATCAGGGTTGATTCTTCTGCTATGAAGAACCTCCTTAACTATACGGGGTTGTTCAGAATAATTTTTATTGGAATTAGCATGATTTGCATCTATAATGGCTGCTGGATATTGTAAATCTCTTTCCTCATACATCTCAAGTAGACGCATTAGATCCTCATAATGGTAATTTGGTATAGCCTGGCCATGCTTATTTACTGCGCCACGAAGTATTGTATGGGCAAGGGGATTTCCACTGGTGTTTACTTCCCATTTGCGATAGAGGAAGGTATGGCTTATCTGAGCGGCGACGACAGAGTTTAACATAACTGAAAAATCACCGCTAGTAGGGTTCTTCATGCCAGCAGGGATGTCCATGCCACTTATGGTGAGTCTGTGTTGCTGATTTTCAACAGAGCGTGCTCCAACGGCAACATAGGATAGAACATCCTCAACATAGGGCCAATTCTCCGGATAAAGCATTTCATCAGCTACTGTTAGACCAGATTCAGCAATAGCACGAAGATGCATTTTCCTCATGGCTATAAGGCCCTCCTGCATATCAGGTTCCTTTTCAGGGTCAGGCTGATGCGCTATGCCTTTATATCCTTCCCCTGTGGTTCTAGGCTTATTGGTATAAATTCTTGGGATCAAAAGTAATTTGTCCGAAACCTTTTCCTGTACCCTTGCTAGTCTAGAAATATAATCACATACAGCATCCTCGTGATCAGCAGAGCAAGGACCGATAATAAGAAGAAATTTATCTGATTCTCCTGTAATGATTTTTCTTATTTCCTTATCTCTTTCTTTTTTTATAATTACATCCTTCTTTGGCAAGGGATAAGCATCTAGCAATTCTCTAGGTGAGATTACCTCTCTTACAAATTCAAAACTCATAGTATTCTCCATTCTACTCTAATACTTGACATCAAGTCATTTGCCATACTCTTTTTAGATTTGCTTTATTGTATAATTTTTTATTGCTTCCGTCAAATCTTTTAGATTAATTATATTTATTTTATATAGAAATTTATTAAAAAGTGTTATACTATCCATATATAGTTACATTATATTAAATATCATATTGGAGTGATGACATATGCAGATGTATGATTTGATAAACAAAAAGAAGAATAAGGGCGAGCTGAGCAAGGAAGAAATTGATTTTATAATTGAAGGTTATACAAAAGGTGATATACCTGATTATCAGATGTCAGCATTTTTGATGGCGATTTGCCTAAATAAAATGACCCATGAGGAGACGGCTAATTTTACTCTAGCCATGGCAAATAGCGGAGATGTTTTAGATTTATCAGCAATCCAAGGAATTAAGGTTGATAAACACAGTACCGGAGGCGTGGGAGATAAGACCTCCCTTATATTAAGCCCTATGGTTGCAACCTTAGGAATACCTGTAGCCAAGATGTCTGGAAGAGGTCTAGGACATACAGGAGGAACTATTGATAAGCTAGAAAGCTTCCCTGGTTTCTCTACAAGTTTAAGTTCGCAACAATTTATTGATAATATAAATAAGATTAAGCTGGCCATCGTAGGTCAGACAGCCAATTTAGCTCCTGCCGATAAAAAAATATATGCTCTTAGGGATGTTACTGCCACAGTAGATAATATGTCCCTCATAGCATCTAGTATTATGAGTAAGAAGATAGCATCAGGTGCAGATGTCATAGTTCTCGATGTTAAGACCGGAAGTGGTGCATTTATGAAAAACTATGAAGATTCATTAGCCTTAGCTAAGGAGATGGTTCAAATAGGCAACCTAGCAGGTAAGCCCACCTATGCAGTAATTACAGATATGAATCAGCCATTGGGCAGGGCTGTTGGAAATGCACTTGAAGTAAGAGAAGCGATAGAAACCCTCTATGGAAAGGGACCAGAGGATTTACTAGAGGTCAGTATCACCCTGGCTTCCTATATGCTGCTTGGAGCCGGAAGGGTTAGCTCAGCCGAGGAAGGCCGGGCCTTACTACTTGAAACCATAGAGAATAGGACTGCCTTAGATAAGATGGCCCAATTTATTCATGCACAGGGCGGTGACGATGAATTTGTCTATAATCCCACACTACTTAAGACAGGTAAGATAAAGTATGAAGTGAAATCTCCCTCAGATGGCTATGTAAAAGAAATAAAGACCGATGAGATTGGTATGGCCTCCTCAATTCTAGGTGGTGGAAGAATTACTAAGGATAGTAAGATTGATTTAAGCGTAGGTATTGTGATAAATAAGAAATTAGGTGATAAGGTGTCTAAAAACGAGACTATTGCCACCTTATATGCCAATGATGACCAAAAGAGAAAGGATGCCAAGAAGAGGCTCTTAAATGCTTACACTATTAGTAAGGAAAAAATCAAGAAACCACCATATATCTACTGTATTGTAACCAAGGACGGTGTTATGAATATAGGGTAATATTTATCTTTTGCCTCATAAAATATATTGAATATGAATATTACATTATATATTTTATGTTGCAAGGGAGGAAGACCTTGGTTCGATCAAATAAATTCAGAAGAAATAATTCGAATAAGCTAATTAAAGGATTTATTATCTTAATTATATTAATATTGATTGTGTTTTCTTTATATCGAAACTCCGGACTTTTCTATCGTAAGGGAATCATACTTCCTTTTAGCCTGCATTTAAACAGGCAGGAGGTATACCTAGTAAAGGGCGAGGAGTTTCGAATTTTTGTATATGGAATTAATAAAAGGGTATCATTTTATTCTACCAATTTCCGTGTAGCCGGGGTTAACTTCAATGGAAGAGTTTATGCCTATCAGACAGGAAAGGCCTTTATTGTTGCAAAGGTCGATGGAAAGGAACTAAAATGTCGTGTGAAGGTAATTGACTTGAATAAAAAGAATCTAAAGCTTAAGGTTGGCCAAACCTATAGATTAAAGGTAAAAGGTCCTGCAGTCTTTGCTAGATATAAAAGTAGCAATCCAGAAGTAGCTACAGTAAATATGTTTGGCCATGTGAAGGCAAAGCAAAGAGGTAAGACAACAATAAGTGTCAAGGTCAAGGGAAAGACTCTTAAGTGCACCCTTGTAGTTAGATAAGATAAAATTTTGTAGACAAATTTATATAAGGATTGGTCTAAAATACTATAGCCTGGATTAAAATAATATTAATAATAGTATTTTGCGGAGTATGATATGAAAAGAACTAGATCCCTGCTTTCATTATTTATTTTGATTATTTTAATACCAAATACCATAGTAAATGCTAAGATTAACTCAACTAAACCTGAGATAAATGATGTTATTCCTGTAACGGCAATAGCTGATAGGCAAATGGAGCTACAAACACCTTCTGCAGTCTTAATAGAAGGCTCTACTGGAACTATTATCTATGAAAAGAACAAAGATGATAGACTTCCCCCTGCCAGTGTTACAAAGATCATGACCCTATTATTGATTTTTGAAGCCTTAGAGGAGGGAAAAATCAGCCTCATGGAGGATGTAAGTGTTACTGAACACGCAGCCTCAATGGGTGGTTCACAGGTTTATCTTGAGCCCTACGAGGTTCAAAATGTAGATACAATGATTAGATGCATAAGTATAGCCAGTGCCAATGACGCATCAGTAGCTATGGCTGAACATATTGCAGGCTCCCATGAGGAATTTGTAGCTAGAATGAACCAAAGAGCAAAAGAGCTGGGCATGAACAATACGAATTTTGTCAATTGCACCGGGCTGGATGCTGATAATCATTATACTACAGCCTATGATATAGCCTTAATGTCTAGGGAGCTAATAACGAGATTTCCTCAAATAAGCAATTATGCAACAGTCTGGATGGATACCTTTGTACATACTACAAAAAAAGGACGTACAGAATTTGGCTTAACCAATACTAATAAGCTTATAAAATCCTATAAGGGTATTACAGGATTAAAGACAGGCTCCACCAGTATAGCAAAATACTGCCTGTCAGCAACAGCTAAAAGAGATAATATGGATTTGATTGCTGTAATTATGGCTGCCCCTGATACAAAAACAAGATTTATGGAAGCTGCCAAACTTCTAAACTATGGCTTTGCTAATTATTCTCTCTATGTTGATGAACTTAAAGATATTAGCCTAGAGCCAGTAAGAATTTCAAAGGGAGTATCTGATTATGTCTTTGGCAATGTAGCTGGTGATTTTACATATCTATGTCCTAAAGGAAAAACACCAGATAATATAAGAAAAGAAATTGTATTATATGATAAGGTCCCAGCCCCTATTACCACTGAAGATAAAATCGGTGATATTATTTATTATTATGATAATGAAGAGATAGGAAGAGTAGATATATTAGCAAAAGAAAATATTGATAAGGCTGGATACAAGGATAACTTTATTAAATCCCTAAAAAAGTTCTTTCTAGCCTATAATTGAAGTTAATATGAGATACTGTTAGGAGCTTCTAAGTATTAAATATTGACACTTTTTAAGCTTCCAGTTAATATTATCAGTGGGGGTATCATACTCCCACTGATAATATAACCTCCTATGCGAATTTTTTCGCATTACAAGAACGGACGATTTCATCCCGAAAGGAGATATTATGACCATTATTTGGATTTTGCTTGCCTTATTACTGGTATTGATACTATGGACCCAGCTAGAGCAAAGAATACTAACAAGTAAAAAATATACTATAGAGTCTAATACAGTCGGTAAAGATCTTCATGGCTTATCATTTTTACTTCTTTCGGATATTCATAATAAGAGCTTTGGTAAAAACAATAGAAGACTCATAAAAAGAATTATTGAACAGAAGCCGGATTTTGTTATAATAGCAGGAGATATGGTTGTAAAAAGAAAGCCCTGCTATCCTGGGAAAGCATATAGTCTTATTAAGGAAATCTCAGAGCATTATCCGATTTATTATGCCTATGGTAATCACGAGCAATATTTTGAAGATTTAGCCCTTAAGGATGCTGAAAATATAAAGCAGAGATCACTTTATGAATCCTGGTGTCTTTATAAGGAAAAGCTAAATGAGCTAGGCGTATTTCTATTAGATAACAATAATGTTATGTTAAAATATAAGGATAATAGCATAGATATAGCTGGTCTTTCAATTTCAATGGATTTCTATGAAAATAGTAAGATAGCCTTAAATAAAAAAGATGAGATAACAAGTAAAATAGGGAAGAGAAGTAAGGAAGGATATCAGATACTAATAGCACATAATCCCATATATTTTTCAGATTATGTTCACTGGGGTGCAGATCTGGTTCTATCAGGTCATATACATGGTGGTCTTATAAGAATACCCTTTCTTGGAGGTCTAATATCTCCTCAGGTAAAGCTTTTTCCCAAGTATGATGCAGGCCTATTCGAAGAGGACTCTTGTCGTATGGTTGTATCTAGGGGTTTGGGTAATCATTCCATTATGCCAAGAATTCTTAATCCACCTGAACTGGTACACATTAAGTTATTAACTAAAGCAGACTAACTATTTATTACTTTTTCGAAAGGGGAAATATGAGTATACCGGTTAAATTAGAAGCGTTTGAGGGACCCTTAGACCTTCTACTTCATTTGATTGATAAAAACAAAATAAACATATACGATATTCCTATTGTAGAGATAACAGAGCAATATCTAGATTACATAAAACAAATGGAAGAGAAAAACATGGAAATCATGAGTGAATTTCTTGTTATGGCTGCTACATTAATTAATATCAAATCTCGTATGCTTTTACCTGCTCCTGCCACCGAAGAAGAGGAGGAGATTGATCCTAGACAGGAGCTGGTGGACAGGCTTTTAGAATATAAAATGTACAAATATGTATCTGACCAGCTAAGGGACAAGCAGGAGGATGCCTCTAGAGTTATGTTCAAATCCCCGACAATTCCCAAGGAAATTGCTGATTTTAAAGAAGATATTGATGTTAGTGAGCTGATTGGTGATTTAACCCTATCAAAGCTTCATGAAATATTTACTTCCATAGTAAAAAGGCAGTCTGATAAGATAGACCCAATTAGGAGTAAATTCGGCAAGATTGAACAGGAAGAGTTCGATTTATCAGATATATTTACTCAGATACAAGAATACGGCATAGAGCATAAGATTTTTTATTTTAGAAATCTTTTAGAAAAGCAAAGCACAAAAATGGAAATCATTGTAACATTCCTTGGTATTTTAGAGCTGATAAAGCTGGGTAGGATTAAGATAGAGCAGGAGCAATTGTTTGATGATATCCGGATAACATATCTGGCTTCAGATATAATAACCATGGAGGAGGCAGGATTTTAAGTGGAAATAAAATTAGTAGAAGCACAACTAGAAGCGATTCTATTTACTATGGGGGAGGCTGTTGAACTAGATAGATTGGCCTTAGCCATAGATCATGATGAGGATACAACCAGAAAAATATTACAATGTATGATGGATAAATATGATGATGAAAGTAGAGGAATACAAATAATAGAGTTGGATGGAGCATACCAACTATGTACTAAAGCTTCTATGTATGAAACCATTGTTAAGATAACACATATCCCCAAAAAGCATATATTAACAGATGTATTACTGGAAACCTTATCAATCATAGCCTACAAACAACCAATAACCAGACTTCAGATTGAAGCCATCCGTGGCGTTAAATCAGACCATCCCATTAATAAACTGCTTGAATACAATCTTATATGCGAATTAGGTAGGATGGATGCACCGGGAAAACCTATACTATTTGGCACGACCGAAGAATTTTTAAGGTGCTTTGGCTTACAATCCTTAGATTTGCTACCTGCTATTAATCCCGAAAAGCTTGAGGACTTTAAACTTCAAGCAGAAGAGGAAGCAGAGCAGCTAACCCTGGACATATAAGATGCTCATTATACAATAGCTATAGATATAATTTGTCAATCTACATATTTTTCTTATTAATTAGCTTCCTTGGGATTGTACCAGGGGATTAGCCCTTTTTCAAGAGCCTCGTCAAGGCTAGGAATCTCTGGTGCTTTTCCACCATAGTGCTTGTAAAAGCTAGCTGGATTTAGAACCTTTTTGTTCTTATGTATGCTGTCAGTATCTACAGTTGGGTCCTCACCGTCTCTAATCTTTCTTGCAACGATTATGGTCCTGTAATCAGATAACTCATAGGAGCAGGTGGAGAGGGTGAGTATCTGGTCATCCTCCCTTATATCTACATCATCAATATTATATTGAGAACGTACCCTGATTTGATATATATATTCTAAATAATCTCTATCATCACTAAAGTCAGATCTAACATAGGGGAAAAAATCTCCCCTATCATTATTACCAGGTGTTATGTATACTGAAAATACCTTCCATAGACCTTCTTCATAAATGCTGTCAAAGCTAATGATAGGATGCTCCTTTAGGAAGTTAATATCCTTATATTCAAGAAGATAGTGAAACATATCATCTGATGATGTCATATTATGCCCATGAATAATCAGATTCCTGCTATTTGTCTCGACAGATGAGCTAGAGTCTAAAAATATGCTTCCAGCCTTAAGATAGTCATGTGTAGCCCAGTCTCTTGTAAGATAATATTCTGGGTCTTGGCTTGAGGATTGAACCACCACATAGTCTATCTTTGTATCATTTTCGCCATTAATATTATCAATTCTAATCCAGCCCTTAACATCCTCATTTATTTCCAGTAGCCTGCTAAATTTTCTTAGTCTTCCCAGATCATCTCTATAGGGGTCAGGAGTAGGAATCGGGCTTATATTGTCTGAGCTAACAAGCTTCCCATCACTTTCTATGTCGCTTATTTCAACTTCATCTAAAAGCTCATTGGATGGCAATTCTTCGGACTCATCTTCATCAAGGGTAAAATCGTGATTATATAAATTCTGGGCCTTTTCAATAGATTTTTTCATCTTATAAGGCTGTATTAGAGTCTCATTTATAAATAAGGCAGTAAAAACAAAAAAACCAATAATAAATACTATCCTTAAACTTCTTATTAATAAATCTACTTTCTTTTTATTCTTTAATTTATCATTATCATTTGTCATAGCAGAATCCTTTCTGGCAAATCTTGCCTCTAATAAGTAGTCCACTACTATAATTATATTACTTAGGAATAAGTCAGTAAAGATATAAATAAATTAAAATAAGGGAATCAGATTGGATGATATAATGAAAGGTTCGACTAAATTAAATGTAAAATCAATTGCTTGTCTAGGATTTGTATTTTTATTTGCTTCATTTAATTTTTTTTATGTAAAAAATTATTATGATCTCATGTATTCTCATTATACATATGAAGATAATATGTTTGAAGAAAATCTTAAAAAGGAGAACAGCCTTATCCGTTCACCTGACCAGGTCAATTTAGAAACACAAGAGACAGAGGAGATTAAGCCCTTAAAGCTTAATTCACTATCTGCTTTACTTATGGATGGTGAGA
>JAAYPG010000082.1 GCA_012519905.1 Clostridiales bacterium
CAAGTTATATTTATACATAAAAATAAAAGGGCTATTTCAAAATATAAAAGTAGGTGTTCTTCTAGTATATTTTGAAATAGCCTCTGATGGTTCTCGCTTGTTTAAATTATTATATTATATTTACATTTGCTCAATACTAAAATCCTTAAAATCAGCATAGCCACCTGTTTCCTTAGTTGCGTAGCAGAATAATCCGATTCTATATCCAACGAATAAATCCAGTGTAAATATCATAGGTAGAATCTCGCCAAGTTGGGTCCATTCTACTTTATCAGTACTGTAGAAGAATGTCGCCTCATCCTTTCTCTGACGATAGTCAAATACCACCCTTAGATATACCTTATCTTGCTTGAGCGGGGCCGAGCTAGTAAGTATACTACCATCTTCCTTCTTCTGTGTAGTCTCTACATATCTTTCTCCATCCTTCACTCTTACACCAATTTGACCATATCTGCCCTGGAAAGCACACAGACCTGCATAATCCCCTTCCTTTAGCCCTGACACATCCAGCATTACCTCACAGATACTTCCAGGCTCCATAGTTCTTTGTGTTAGGGTGTTTCGTGCATCCATGATGTTCGTAGCGATATGACCTGTGGTTAGTCTCAGATAACCCTGTCTCTGTGTAAATGACCAACAATCCTGGATAGGATTATGATTCCATTGCCAGAATAGACCAAGCTTATTCTCCTTATGATCAAAGCTATCGCTAGATATAAGGGGTGAAGCATCAAAGGGCTGAAAATGCGTCTCAAAGCTATCAGGGATTCTGCCCTCTACTCCTATTACAGGCCAGTCATCCTCCCATTTCGCAGGTAAGAGATAAGGTATTCTACCTGATGCTCCTCTATCCTGAAACAATATGGCATACCAATCACCAACTTCACTGTCTACTATGGTACCCTGGGCTACCCCACGTCCGGGTAAATTATAGTCATCATCCAGTATTACTCGTGATTCATAAGGACCCATAAGCTCTCTAGAACGATAGCATATCTCTCTACGGCCACCTTCAAGAGGCCAATCTATAAATAATAGATATATATAACCATTACGTACTATAGCTCTGCATCCCTCACAACGAAGACGCATACCTTCCTTTGGAGTAGTAAGCAGCAGGCTTCTCAAGCCTCCCTCTTCTATACCAGTCAGGTCTTTTTTCAACTCCACAATATGTATTTCCCCATTGCCATACACCAGATAGGCCTTACCTTCCCAGAAGAGAAAAGACATATCGTGGAAAGCCTCATCTATCTCTACACGATCCCATCCGCTTTTAAGAATATCATCAGTAGAATATATATAGGTTTTTCCCATATCATGGCATACAAAGCACACATAGAAACGGCCCTCATAATAGGTTAGACTACTAGCCCACTGACCCTTTCCATAGGCATGCTTGCCATTTTTAAGATTGTATATATCATTATCTGCTATAGTATCGAATACATATGATACAATCTCCCAATTACACAAATCCTTAGATCTTAATATTGGTGCTCCAGGCGTATAAAACATTGTTGTAGATACCATATAATAGGTATCTCCTACTCGAATAACGTCCGGATCAGGCATGTCCGTCTTAATAATAGGGTGACTTATCTTCATGTTATCCTCCTTGTAATATTATCAGTCATATAATTGCAAACATATTACCATTATAAGCTTTTTATAGTATGTTTGTAAACCACAACCCTCCAGTTTTGATAAGTTTGCACAAAAAAGACAGCCACATATTACTGCTGTCTTCTTTGTCTTTTTATTACCGTTTTTCCTTCTCCTACTCCTCTTCTTCCGTCTCTGCTTCCAAAGCCGCGATTTCATACTTCTCGAGGATTATCCTTTGGATTTTGTCTCGTGTGTCCGAATTGATCGGATGAGCAATATCTCGGTACTCTCCATCCCCAGCCTTACGGCTAGGCATTGCGATGAACAACCCCTTGTCACCTTCAATTACTTTGATATCATGAACTACAAATTCATTATCAATAGTAATCGAAACAACGGCCTTCATCTTTCCCTCCTTACTTACCTTACGCACACGAACATCGGTAATCTGCATAGTTTAGTCCCCCTTCTGTCATTATTTATCGTTAGTTATCAAGAAAAAGCATGTTAACGCAGGTTAATAATACTTTTCCTAGTTACCTAGTGGCATAAACCCTCACAAAAATATGTCAAACCAGAACATGAGGCTATTATACCATATAAAAACAAAAATGTGAATAATTTTTCAATAAAATATCCAAATTTTACATGTTCTTTGTCAATTTTCATATCTTTTGAGCTTTTCCGGACTAGATTCTTAGCTTTTTTTTTATTTATTTCTTGTATACTTGCATTCTTATGTGTAAATAGAATATATTACTATAAATGAAATACCTGCCTTATGCTCGCTAGACAGGTGTTTTCTAATGTTTCTCTATTGTAATTTAGGCTAAAACAGTTATAATACAAGTAGTTAAGGACCAAAATAATAAATTTCATGAATAGGAAGTGCTATATGTACAAAATAGATTTCAACAAGCCCTGTCGAGTTCATTTTATTGGAATTGGCGGCATCAGCATGAGTGCCTTTGCTGAATATTTACATAACCTAGGGTTTACGGTCAGTGGCTCTGATAGTCACAAAAGTAAAATAACCGAGCACCTTAGTAGCTTAGGAATAGAAGTTTTCTACGGCCAAAGAAAAGGAAATATCACACCAGATATTGATGTTGCGGTTTATACTGCAGCTATTAGTAATGATAACGAGGAATATATGGCTATAAGTGATTTAGGCATCCCCTCTCTTAATCGAGCAGAACTAATAGGGCAACTTATGCTCAACTTTGAGAACTCCATTGCCATTTCAGGTACCCATGGGAAAACAACTGTAACCTCTATGCTTTCATTAATATTTATTGATGGTAATCTAGACCCTACTATAACAGTAGGTGGCATTTTAGATGCTATTGGAGGAAATATGCGCATGGGTGATACTGGTCATTTTATTACAGAAGCCTGTGAGTATAAGAACTCATTTCTAGATTTTAATCCCCATAAGGGAGTTATACTTAATATAGACGAAGATCATATGGACTTTTTTAAGGACTTAGATGATATTAGAAATTCATTCCATACTTTTGCCAAAAGGATTCCTAAGGATGGACAGCTATATATCAATGGTGAAATTCCCAACTATCAGGAAATAACTAAGGATCTAGAATGCCAGGTATTGACCTACGGTATATCAGACCCTGCTTATAGCACCACCAAGAATCCCAGCTATGATATTGCAGCTGACAATATTCGCTCCTTTAACATGAGCGGTCACAGCTTCGACCTTTACTATAAAGGCCAATATATTGATCGCATCCAGCTAAATGTCATAGGTATCCATAATATATCTAATTCATTACCTGCAATCGGGCTTGGATTACAAGAGGGTATACCCATAGAGAAAATTAAGAACTCCCTTATGAATTTTAAGGGGGCAAAGCGTCGCTTTGAGTATAAGGGGACCGTCGGAGGGGTTAAGATAGTAGATGATTATGCACACCATCCGACTGAAGTTACCGCTACTCTTAGCTCAGCTAGAAGCTACACTGACAATACACTATGGTGTGTTTTCCAGCCTCATACATACAGCAGAACAAAAAGACACCTTAAGGAGTTTGCTAAAGCATTATCTCATGCCGATAAGATAGTCCTGGCAGATATTTATGCTTCAAGAGAAAAAAATCCCGGTGATATCTCCTCCATGGATTTGATGAGAGAACTTAAGGAATTAAACAAGGAAGTCTATTATTTTCCTAGCTTTGATGAAATTGAGTCCTTTTTACTAGAAAATTGTATTAACGGTGACCTGTTGATAACTATGGGTGCCGGAGATATTGTAATTGTTGGGGAATCCTTGCTTGGTATCTAGTTTATCCACATTATCCACAGTATTATCAACATTTTATGTTAACCAATGCTGTGGATATTATTTTATCCTGAATCTTTTCTACAACTATAGATTACTCCTTCAAATAAGTCCTTAATAGCCAATACTTCTACGAAATATTACATTTTCTTACATTTGTAAAGTCCGGCTTTATCCACATTATCAACACCATCAACATGGCTTAAACCACTTAAAAACCCCTAGAAACAGCCTATTTCATTCTCTTTTAACTTGTGTTATACTATCCACGAGAAGCAGACTTTATTGTAATAATAGCATAGAGGGGGATGGGTTAACTTGAACAAAATATCATTAAATACTGAAGGTATTTCCGACGTAACGATTGTCCCAAATACCTTTATTGATCTTTTTATGCCATCTGCGAACGGGTCCTATGTGAAGGTTTATTTATACCTGTTACGCAGCTTTAGTAACAACAATTTAGAATTTACTATTTCTACTATTGCTGACCGCTTAGATAATACTGAAAAAGATATTATTCGCGCCTTAAATTATTGGGAAAAGCAAAAGTTGCTTAAGATAGAAAGAAATTCTCAGAAGGAAATTATATCAATTCACTTAATCAATCTAAATAGCTCTACAACCAACTCCTTAGACAGCCCTATTCAGACTGATGATACAGAGATAGATGAGATTGCCGTTAGCATACATACCAATAAGGACCCTGCCACCAGACAAAGATATTCTCAGGAGAAAATAACTGAGCTTACTGGCAATGACGAAATAAAATGGGCCATGCATATAGTTGAGATATATCTGGATAGGCCTTTAAAGCCTATGGATATTCAATTAATCTTATATCTTTATGAGGAACTGCATTTTTCATCTGAGCTTATTATGTACCTGTATGAATACTGTGTCTCCAGGAACAAGAAGAGCCCTTCCTATATAGAAGCTGTTGCTTTGACCTGGGCCAAGGAGGGAATAGATACAGAGGAAAAGGCAAGGGAAGCTACTGCAGTCTATAATGAGCATTTTAATAGCGTGAACAAAGCCTTTGGTCTAAACAGAGCTCCCGGTCAGATTGAGAGACAATATATAACTAAATGGGTTGAAGTATTCTCATTTACTGATGATATAATTACAGAAGCTTGTAATCGTACGATTCTTAGAACCGGGAAGCCTGATTTTAAATATGCTGATAAGATTCTTGAAACCTGGTTTAAGAAAGGTGTTAAGAATCAGGCTGATATTAAAAGACTTGACGAGGAGTTTGCCAAGGGTAAAGCCAATTCTAAGGTGACACCTATTGCCAAGCAGACATCAAATAAATTTAATCAGTTTCCCCAAAGGACTTATACAGCCAAAGACTATGCTGAGCTTGAACGCAGACTGATTAACAAAGGTTTATAAGGTCTGGCTACATATATCCAGACCTATTACAATGCAGTAAGGAGATGAAATATGGCTCTAAAGAAGTATCAATATAACCGGATATTACGGGAGTATGACGATATTAGATTTCAAAATAAATACGAATTGGATAATCGCATAAAGGAGGCTTTTGAGGCCATACCTAAGCTGAAGGAGCTTGAGGACAAGCTTATATCCTTATCTGCTCAGTCCGGTAGATTAGCCTTGTTCGGTAATACAAAAGCTCTAGACGAGCTTAAGGAGAATACCGCAAGTATTAGAGAGCAACAAAGGCAGCTTCTTCTTGACCATGGCTATCCTGAAGATTATCTTCAAATGCAATATAAATGCATCAAATGTAAGGATACTGGCTTTATTGACAACGAGAAATGCAACTGTTTTAAGCAGGCTATTGCAGATATGATCTACGAAGGATCTAACATAAAATCTGTATTGGACCGCGAAAATTTCAGAACCTTTTCCTTTAAATATTATTCTGATGATTATATAGATGAGAGCATTGGCTTATCTCCTCTATCTAATATGCAAAAAATAGTTGCCAGCTGCAAAAGCTTTATTCGACACTTTGATAAGAAGCATGACAACTTATTGTTTCTTGGCAACACAGGCGTAGGAAAAACTTTTCTAGCAAATTGTATCGCAAAGGAACTACTAGACCGGGGTTATACTGTTATATACCTTACAGCCTTCAGGCTCTTTGATATTTTAGAGAAATACAAATTTAGTAAGGAAGCAGAGAATTCCATAATCGCTGCAAACCAATTCGAATTTATTTTAGACTGTGATATGCTTATAATTGATGACCTGGGAACCGAGCTTAGCAACTCTTTTACAACCTCACAGCTTTATCTAATTATTAACGAGCGACTATTACGACAAAAATCTACTCTGATATCTACTAACCTATCTTTAGATAACCTTAATACGAATTATAGCGAAAGAATATATTCCAGAATTATCAGCAACTATAATATTAGACGAATTGTCGGAGAGGACATACGTCTATATAAGGCTGTTGGAGAAAAATAAAAAACATAATATTAAGTGTCTTGACTTAATATTTCAATAATGATATAACTTTTATGATTGCAACCTAACATTATATTTTACGGAGGGACATGTAATGCCAAAACACGAAAAGCTTCTTGAAACTATTCCTATCGGGCCCCTAGGTATCATTGCACTTGAGAGCAGTGGTACACTCGGCAAAAAGGTAAATGACTACCTGGTAGACTGGCGTGATTTAAGAGAAAGCGAGCACAAAGAAACTATAGCATTTACCGGCTATCAGAGAGATAACTATCTACTCACTGCCTGCTGCCCTAGATTCGGCACAGGAGAAGCCAAGGGTCAAATTAAGGAATCCGTTCGTGGATATGACCTATACCTACTCGTTGATGTGACTAATTATAGCCTAACCTATTCTGTCTGCGGGCATAAAAACCACATGTCTCCAGACGATCATTATCAGGACTTAAAGCGTATTATAGCTGCCGCTGGAGGTAAGGCTAGAAGAATAACCGTAATCATGCCCTATCTTTATGAAGGTCGTCAACACAGACGTAGCTCAAGAGAATCTCTAGATTGCGCATTGGCATTGCAAGAACTGACCAATATGGGAGTAGAAAGCATTATAACCTTTGATGCTCATGATCCCAGAGTACAAAATGCCATACCCTTAAAAAGCCTTGAAACTGTTCAACCAACCTATCAGTTCATCAAAGCAATTCTAAAGAATGTACCTGACATTAAGATGGATTTAGACCATATGATGGTCATAAGCCCCGATGAAGGCGGAATGGGAAGAGCAGTGTATTTTGCGAATGTCTTGGGTCTTGATATGGGTATGTTCTATAAGAGACGGGACTATACAAAGATAGTTAACGGCCGCAATCCTATCGTCGCCCACGAATACCTGGGCACTGATGTTGAGGGTAAGGATATATTAATCGTAGATGATATGATATCCTCCGGAGAAAGCATGCTAGATGTTGCTACCGAACTCAAAAGAAGAAAGGCCAACCGTATCTTCCTAGTTAGCACCTTTGGCTTGTTTACCGGCGGTTTATCTAAGTTCGACGAAGCCTTCGAGAAGGGAATAATATATAGACTTCTGACGACTAACCTAGTGTATCAAACACCAGAGCTTTTAACTAAGCCCTATTATATTAATGTTGATATGAGTAAATATATTGCCTTAATTATAGATACCCTTAACCATGATAACAGCATAAGCCGTCTGCTAAATCCTGTAGAAAGAATTCATAATATTCTGGATAGGTATAACCAAGTAAAGAAGAAGTAAAAAATTGTACCAGGTACTTGTCGAAAGTACCTGGTACTCTTCTATTCAAAGCTTTTATTCATTCCCAGCCCATGAATCTCCTCCATATATTTATTCCATATGATGGCGGGATACGAGGAGCCCTTCAGGCCCTCCAGGGTCTTTGGCATATCATAGCCTACCCAGACGCTGGTTGTATAGTAGGGGGTATATCCCACAAACCATCCGTCTCGTCTTTGGTCTGTAGTTCCAGTCTTTCCTGCACTGATTGTATTGGTGAGTCCTAAGCCCTTTGCAGTACCAATCTTCATTACTCCTGTCAATGCCTCTGTAACCATCTTTGTAGCCTCTGTTTGATAAATCTGTTTTTTTAATATTGTATCCTTTACTAACTCATTTCCCTTAGTATCAGTAATTCTTACAATACAGCTAGGTTCTCTATAATATCCGTCATTTTCTAACGTCGAGTATGCTGCTGCCATCTCTAAGGGACTAACACCTATAGTAAGACCTCCTAAGGATGCAGCCAGATAATAATCATCCTCTACTATCCTAGCAAAATCCATCTTAAGCAGATATGATATCCCTACCTCTGGTGTAAGCTCCTCATATAGCTTCCAGGCAATTGTATTTTTTGATAGCTCAATTGCCCTTTGAAGCTTCATCTCACCAACATAATTTCCACCTGAGTTCTTAGGCCCATCAGGAATCCTCTCGTCTACTACAATACTATCTAGTGTATAACCCCGCTCAAATGATGGGGTGTATACTATAAGCGGCTTTATAGCACTGCCTGGCTGTCTATAGCTTTGATAGCCCCTATTGAGAGTATAGCCCGTATGTTCCTGGCTTCGTCCGCCTACTATGGCAACTACTCTTCCTGTATCATTATCTATAGATACAGCTGCCCCTTGAAGCTCATAGATTCCTTGGTCATTTGTCTTAGTAAACTCCTCAAGTACCTCATCCACAGAAGCCTGAAGTCGCTCCTGCTTATCCAAATCAATTGAACTATATATCCTATAGCCACCCGAATATAGAAGACTTTGATAGCGATAGTACATTTCATTATATGCTTCATTGTATGCATCCCTGTCCTCATCCGAGGCAAATTGATTACGAAAAGTAAATCCTTCCTCCCTCATAAGGGCCTTGATAGCACTATAGTATATGAAAGTCTCTACATAATCATTTTTGTGGCCTTCCTTAGTATTAAGGCTTATAGTTTCATTTATTGCATTTCTATAATCAATAAGATTAATCTTGCCGTTATTATACATCTGCTTTAATATCCTATCTCTTCTTTCTATTGTCTTATCCATGGATGTAACAGGGTCATACATACTTGGATTATTAGGTATAGAACATAGAAATGCAGTCTGTGATAGGCTTAGCTGATTAATTCCCTTACCAAAATAACCATTGGCTGCTGCCAGTATTCCATAATAACCATTTGCGTAATATATATTGTTAATATAAAACTCCATTATCTTGTCCTTGGAATAGATCTTCTCCAACTCCTGAGCAATAAATATCTCTTTTATTTTCCTCTCATAGGTTACCTCATGGGTAAGAAAGACATTTCTTGCAAGCTGCTGGGTGATGGTGCTGGCCCCTTGAGTTATCTTTCCCTTGTTCTTAAGTAGAGATAAGGCGGCACGGACATTTGCCAGATAATCCACCCCCTCATGACTGAAGAACTTCTTATCCTCGGTAACTATAATAGCATTAAGAACTGTGGTAGGTATATCCTTGTACTCAATATAATAGACATCTTTAACCCCTCTTAGGGTGGATATTAGCTCACCATCATTATCGTATACTAGGCTGGTTTGCGCTGAACGAAAGCTTTCCTCCGAGGATGAGCGAACAATATCTCTGGCTTCCTTCTGTAATTGTATTAGAATCTTTCCATAGCTATTATAAAAATAAAATATTCCTATAACTAAAGCCAACAAAAAAACAAGGGCAAAGATCTTAAGTATAAACCTTAGGGTATTGCCTATATTTTGCTTATCCTTACTCGCTCGATTTCTTTTTCTCTTATCCATACAGGCCTCCGCTGATTACTTGTTCTCACAGCTATTATATTTATTGGCAGTTATTCTAAATCACTTTAGCTTTTGCCTAACTTATAGCTCAATATAGTTAAAATCTAGCCCCAGTTCCTCTAGTAGCTGCTTTTCTCTTGTCTGACAGCTGAATAATATAAGCTGGCTTCGATTTGCCATTTTAGCCAGGGCGGCTTTTACACGACTATCATCATATAAGGCGAAGCTATCATCCAATATAAGAGGCATCGGCTCCTCGCCTAGAAGCAGATCACTAACAGCAAGACGAAGGGCAAAATACACCTGGTCAATTGTTCCAGCGCTTAGCCTATCCAGTAGGATATAGTTATCATTCCATTCAAGCTTAACATTTAGCTTTTCATCAATCTTTATATCCTGATACCTATGATTGGTTATGGCGCTTACTATCTTGGATACTTCTTCATTAAGCTGTCTGCCAAAGCTATCATGGATGGTAACCGATAGCTCTTGGATAGTGTCAAGGGCAAGATTTATTGCATCTAGCTCTAGCTTATTTTCCTTTTGCTTCTGACTAAGATATTCATATTGCTCCTTGTTCTTAATTAACTCTGTCTCATTATCCTCCAAGGCTGAAAGCTCCCAGCCTATCTTTTCTATTTGAAGACGATATTTCTCTAGAAGCTCATTATACTCCTTCTGTTTTCTGGCTGCCTCTCTCTTCTTATTTTCTATAGTTTCCTTAAGTCTTGCGACTGCTTCATAGGTCAATTCATCTTCAGAAATAAATTCCTGCATAAATAGCATGATTGTATCATGAAGCCCATCACAGTCATCCTCCAGGCCTTTCCTTCTATGGCTCAACTCTTCTAATTGCTTATATCCATGCTCAAGCTCCATGGATGCTCGTATATGCTCTGCATTACTTATAGCAGTAGTCCTCTTATTAGTAGTAGCCAGTATTATCACTGATATTATCAATAAGATTACCGTAGCTGATATAGCTACTATCGGGGATTTTGTTAGAAAGAAGCTTAAGCCTCCTATAAGAAAGGATAAAGCGGGATATAAAAAGCGCTTGCTTCCTAGACCTTTCATATTTTCTTCTAGCTTCTTATCCAGGTCCTCAAGATACTTTTCCTGTTCTATAAGACTATCCCGAAGCTCCTCCACTTGAGAATTTAGCTGAGAATACTGCTTTGATAGCTCCAGATAAATTCTGTACTTTTCAAGTATTACAGGTAGCTCATCGGCTAATTTATCTTTCTGTTGATTACTGGGACTCTTATAATTACTAATCCTCTCACTAAGATATTTCTCCTTATTCTTCAAATCCTTAAGGCTAGCTGTAAGAAAATCAATTTTTGCCTCCCAATCCTCTCCAGCTTTAATTTCTTCTGATAGAAGATTAAGCTGAGCGGCATATGGAACTGACTCTAGGTCCTTCTTCTTCTCCTTTAATAGGCGGACTGCCTTTTCTACATTAACCTCTCTGCTTTTTGCTATGGATAGATTGGTTATATAATTCCTAACCTGAGAGGCCAGCTCAGCATCAGTCTCGGCCCTTAGTTGCTCTATACTTATGGTATTACGATATAGGGACTCATTAAGACCGGGTATAAGCTCACTAATATGACCTTCCTTAAGCTTAATCTCTCTACCTGTTATAAGATCAATAATTTCAAATGATTTATCATTTGCATGGAAGCTTCTTATTAAACGATATGGTCTATCACCTAGCATAAGATCCATTTGTCCACCATAAGCACCCGGATAAGCCCAAGGAAGATAGCGAGTATAGATATCATCCTTAGAGGCCACTCCTCTACCTCTCAACCTCTCTATTCCAAATAACATGCCCTTAATAAAGGTATGTAGTGTAGATTTACCCGCCTCATTATCACCATATATTAGATTAACACCTGGCTTTAGCTCTATCTCTCTGCCAGTGAATTTTCCAAAATAATTTACATATAGCTTGGTTATAAGCATAAGATACTTACCTCCCCAATATCGGCAGCCGCTAGCATCCGCCAATATATCCGAATTAGTCCTAAGCCAGCCTTGGCTGGCTACAACAAATTACCAGCAGCTACTCTCTGGCATCAAGAAGGGCTTCTATTCCGTAATAAAGTGCCTTTTCGTTTATTATATCTTCTTGATTCTTAGCCTCTCTAATTTTATCTATAAACATTCCAATCAAGTTGTCAGAGTTTTCTCTATATAGGGCATCGAAATCATAATCTGGGTGGGATTCATCTATAAGGTCAATAATATTTCCCAGAGGATATATAGCCTCCTTATCAAAATGAATACTTTCATCCCGAAAGCCTCTGATATATATTTGATATATGTGCTTCTCTCCTTGTCTATGAAGCTCATCCTTAATCATATCTATTAATTCACCATTAGTCATATCCTGATTCACAGTCATAACTATGCTCTTATACTCCCTATATGAGCAACTAACAAACTCTATCTCAATGGTTTTTTCCCCATCCTCATTAATCTCTCCAATTATATAGCCTCTTGGCCCTGTCTCATTCTTATCAAGCGGCTCTAGGGAACCAGAATAGGCCATTCTTTTGTTGATTATCTCAGGCTTATGAATATGACCAAGGGCAATATAATCAAACCCCTTATCTAATAGTCTCTTACGGTTTATGGGAATGTTCTTATCATCACCACCATGGGCTAGTAGAATGTTTATTCTCTCTGGTTCTGCCATAAGATGATTGTCCCCAGCCTTTGAAATCTCTATATCATCATACTTAGCTTCTTTTATATCCCTTGTAAGATAGCTAAGGCCGTAGACGGCTGTATTAATATCTGGGAATACTAGCTCATCAATATTATCCTTAAGGAACATATGAACCCTGTCGTTCCATTTGAAGTCAACATAGTTGGATCTTGCCCCTATATAGTCATGGTTTCCCGCCATTAAGACCACCCTCGCTGTCTCTAGGGTAGAAAAAAGATAATTTACTTCCTTTAGCTCACGAATTAAGGGCTGTTTATGAAACAAATCGCCAGCAATTAAAAGGAGGTCGACCTTTTCATTATTACATACAGATATGACATTCCTAAAACTGTCCCATATTTCATTTTGTCTTTCATTTGCCCATGGCATATTGGAATCTGGAGTTGCACCCAGATGCACATCTGCAATATGTATAAACTTCATAACGCACCTCCCCATAAAGTACAGGTCATAATAAACTCCTATTTCTTATAGTAATCGCAACCTTGATATAAGCAGATTATAACATATTTGGTGTGTAGTCTTCAAGAATTTGGCCGAACATTTATTCTGTACATTCACTACAAATTATAATACGAATTTTAAATGTTATTAATATCTATTACCAAAATATATAGCCTTTTGCTGAATAATGCATTGTTAAAGGAATATTTTTATGTTATACTTTATAAGTTGGAAAACAAGCCCAGATATATTCCTTTTCAAAAAGTGAGAAAAGGAATATATCAACCAAGCTTGTAAGTATAAAAATTGGGGTGATAAAGATAGAGACATTATTTTTTACAATTGTTAACCGAGGTAAGGCCAATGCCGTATTACGCAAGGCTAAGGAATGCGGTGCAACGGGAGGTACTATTCTGCTTGGCGAGGGCACTGTACAATCTAAGCTGTTGGATTTTATAGGTATGACCGAAGCACATAAGGAAATTCTTATGATACCCACATCTGGTGGGCTGGATAATAATCTTCACGATATACTTAGCGATACATTTAACTTTTCTAAAAGAAATAAAGGAATTGCTTTTTCTGTACCCTTTAAACGCTGGACAAAAGAGGACTCTGAGAAAGAACATAATATTTCTATAGATGATGATAGATTTACCCATTGCTGTATTTTCACTATTGTGGATAAGGGGCGCGGCAAAGATTGTATTAAGGCTGCAAGGGCGGCAGGAGCCCGTGGTGGAACTATAGTACGCGGTCATGGTGCCGGCGTTCCCGCGGACTCATATTATCCATTAGCAATAGAGCCTCAAAAGGATACTGTTATAGTTGTTACCCGTAAGAATAAAGCCGCTTCCATAAGAGAGAGAATCTTTTCTGATTTAGAACTTGATAAACCCGGTAATGGTATTATCTTTACTCTTCCTGTCAGCAATACTAGCGGTCTCTACGAAAAAAGAGCCGAGGAACGCGAAGGGGGTACAACATGAGCCTATTATTTGATAAGACAAAAGAAGTTACAAAAACATTATTCCCAGTTGTAGCTTTAGTACTTATTATTTCCTTAACTATAGTCGATGTCCAAAATGATGTTATTCTACGTTTTCTTGTGGGAAGCGTCCTGCTTCTATTAGGGCTGACTATATTTCTATGGGGCGTAGATTTAGCCATGGACCCTATTGGCGAGCACATGTCAAAGGAAGTTGCTATGTCCAAATCTCCTATTAAGATAGCCATATTGAGCTGCCTTTTGGGCTTTTTAATAACCGTTGCAGAGCCTGACTTACTTATCCTGGGCGATCAGGTTGAAGGGGCGTCTGGTGGTTCTTTGGGATCATCAATTATTGTATATATGGTTTCCCTAGGAGTAGGCGTAATGGTTTCCCTAGGAGTATTTAGACTCTTAAGAGATAGGCCGTTAAATAAATTTATGGCAATTACCTATGGTATTATCCTTGTTTTGGCCTTCCTTGTATCGGAAGAGTTTCTTGCTATAGCCTTTGATGCCTCAGGTGCTACTACAGGAGCGCTGACCACTCCCTTTGTCCTTGCTTTATCTCTTGGACTATCTAATGTAAAGGGCGGAAAAAACGCAGAGGAAAATTCCTTTGGCCTAGTTGGCATTATGAGCTCCGGACCTATATTGGCGGTTATGCTTTTATCAATAATATCTAGGCAGAAGAACATACAAGGAGATGCTGGCGAGTATATCTTCCAAGAAGGTGTATTAGGACCTATCCTGGAAGCTATTCCTCACCTGTTTATTGAGTCCCTTATAGCTCTTTTACCTATAACCATCCTCTTCTTTATCTTTAATTTTGCTAGATTTAGAATTAAGAAGGGTGAAATCGTGGGCATTATTAAAGGACTCACCTTCACTTTACTAGGCCTTGTTATATTTCTTACGGCTGTAAATTCTGGATTTATGGATATGGGAAGAGTCCTAGGTATGGAGATAGCAAAAATGAACAAAGGCTTGCTTATAGGGATAGGCTTTGTATTAGGCCTTATTGTTGTTCTTGTAGAACCAGCCGTGCATGTCCTCGGGGAACAAATAGAGGAAGTAACAGGCGGTCACATACCTGTTAATCTAATTCGAATGACACTTTCACTAGGTGTGGGCACTGCAATAGCACTTTCTATGGTAAGGATAGTTGTTCCCGAGGTTAAGCTGTGGTATTTCCTATTACCAGGCTTTGCTATAGCTATATTACTTTCATTTAAATCAAACCCTATCTTCGTCGGAATTGCATATGATGCGGGAGGCGTAGCATCTGGTCCTATGACCGCTACCTTTGTATTGGCATTTGCTCAAGGCGCCGCCACAAGCATCGAGACAGCCAATGTTCTCGTTGATGGCTTTGGTGTGATAGCCATGGTAGCTATGGCCCCAGTTCTTTCTATAATGATTTTGGGAACAATATTTCAGCGCAAGAAGGTTGTCGACCTCCATCCAACAAGCGAGGATACAGTTGATA
>JAAYPG010000083.1 GCA_012519905.1 Clostridiales bacterium
GCAGAAGATATGCTAATATAGGCGATATCATTGTTGCTTCGGTTAAAGATGCAACACCAGGCGGTGTTGTTAAGAAGGGCGATGTAGTTAGAGCTGTTGTGGTACGTACTGTTAAAGGTGCTCGCCGTAAAGATGGTTCTTATATTAGATTTGACGAAAACGCTGCTGTTATAATAAAAGAAGACAACAATCCAAGAGGTACTCGTATCTTTGGACCAGTAGCAAGAGAATTAAGAGAGAAACAATTTATGAAAATCGTTTCTTTAGCACCAGAAGTATTATAAGGAGGTGTCGACCGTGGCAACGATGAAAATAAAAAAAGGTGATAACGTTAAGGTTATTGCCGGTAAAGATAAAGGTAAAGAGGGCAAGGTTCTGGAAGTGATTGACAACAAGGTTATAGTTGAGGGCATCAATATGATATCCAAGCACACTAAGCCTAACCAGAGTAGTCCTAAGGGTGGAATTGTCCGCCAGGAAGCGCCTATTGATTCTTCTAATGTAATGTACGTTCATAAGGGTACAGTAACCAGAGTGGGCTTTAAGATCGTAGAAGATAAAAAGGGCCCCAAGAAGGTACGTATCGCAAAATCAACCGGCGACGTTATCGACTAAGAAGAGAGGAGGTTATGGTAAAGGTGGCTAGACTTAAAGAGTTTTATTTAAATGAGATTGTTCCCGGCATGATAAAGAAGTTTGGATATAAAAATGTTATGGAAGTGCCGAAACTTAATAAAATTGTCATCAACATGGGTGTTGGTGAGGCAAAAGAAAATGCCAAAGTGTTAGAAGCAGCAGCTAAGGATATGGAAATCATTGCAGGTCAAAAACCTGTAATCACTAAAGCTAAGAAATCCATTGCTAACTTTAAATTAAGAGAAGGAATGTCAGTTGGCTGTAAGGTTACCTTACGTGGCGAGAAAATGTACGATTTTGCTGATCGTCTGATAAACTTGGCATTACCTAGAGTTCGTGACTTTAGAGGTGTTAATCCTAATGCGTTTGATGGCAGAGGTAATTATGCACTAGGTATAAAAGAGCAGTTAATCTTCCCCGAAATTGACTATGACAAGGTAGATAAGGTGAGAGGTATGGACATCATCTTCGTTACCACAGCTAAGACGGATGAAGAGGCTCGTGAACTGTTAACCGGGTTTGGAATGCCATTTAGAAAGTAAGGAGGAAGACAGACCATGGCTAAAACGTCAATGAAAATAAAGCAGCAGCGCAAACAGAAATTCTCCACTAGAGAATATAATCGTTGCAGAATTTGTGGCCGTCCCCATGCATATTTAAGAAAATATGGAGTATGCAGAATATGTTTTCGTGAATTAGCATACAAAGGGCAAATACCAGGCGTTAAAAAGGCTAGCTGGTAAGAGGTTAAGAAAGGAGGCAAATAAATGACAATGAGCGATCCCATTGCAGATATGCTTACAAGAATTCGTAACGCGAACACTGCAAAACATGATACAGTAGATATACCTGCTTCTAAAATGAAAATCGCTATCGCTGATATTCTTTTAAAGGAAGGATATATCAGAAATTATACAGTAGAAGAAGTTGGAAGCTTTAAAACCATTCATATTACATTAAAATATGGTAAAGATAAAAATGTTAAAATCATCACCGGCCTTAAGAGAATCTCAAAACCAGGTCTTCGTGTTTATGCTAACAAGGACCAGCTTCCAAAGGTTCTTGGTGGTTTAGGAGTAGCAATTATCTCAACAAATAAAGGTGTAATCACCGATAGAGAAGCAAGAGAGCAAAACGTAGGTGGAGAGGTGTTGGCTTTCGTTTGGTAATTTTATACTACCAGAATGTATATACCGAAAGCCTGCATTCAGCATGGTAAGGTAATTATTGCCACTAATGTTGTATCGAATGCTTGCTAATAATATCAATTCAATTGATAGAATACCCTTGGAGGTATTCTATAGAAAAACAGGAGGTGCGGGCATGTCACGTATAGGAAAAATGCCTATCGCTATACCAGCAGGAGTAACTGTAGATATAGCAGAAAATAATAAAGTGACCGTAAAAGGACCAAAAGGAACATTAGAAAGAGTGTTACCTTCCGAGATGGTTATTAAGATGGATGGAGCAGAAATGACTGTATCCAGACCTAACGATTTGAAAAGAATGAAGTCCTTACATGGATTAACAAGAACACTACTTGCCAATATGGTAATAGGTGTTACAGAGGGTTATGAGAAGCATCTAGAAATTAATGGTGTTGGTTACAGGGCCGCAAAGGCAGGCAAGGAATTAACCTTGACTATCGGTTTCTCCCATCCTGTAGTTATGACAGACCCAGAAGGTGTTGAATCAATTTTAGACGGACAGAACAAAATAACTGTAAAAGGTATAGATAAAGAAAAGGTTGGCCAATACGCCGCTGAAATCAGAGCTAAAAGACCACCTGAACCCTATAAGGGCAAGGGAATTAAGTATGCTGATGAAGTAATCAGACGCAAGGTTGGTAAGACCGGTAAGAAATAAAGGAGGAGTGAAATAACATGGTTAGTAAAGAATCAAGAACTAATATTAGAAGAAAAAAGCATAGAAAAATCCGTAACCGTTTCACGGGTACTCCTGAGAGACCGCGTTTGGCTGTGTTTAGAAGCAATAATCATATGTATGCGCAGGTTATTGATGATGAAGCAGGCAATACTTTAGTAGCAGCGTCCACATTGGATAAGGATGTTAAGGCAGAGCTCGAGAAGACCAACGATATGGCAGCAGCAGCACACCTTGGTACTGTTATTGCCAAGAAGGCTTTGGAAAAAGGCATCAAATCAGTTGTCTTTGATAGAGGCGGTTTCATATATCATGGAAAGATCAAAGCGTTGGCAGACGCAGCACGTGGTGCTGGTCTGGAATTCTAGGTAAGGAGGAAAAACATGAAACGTTCAATTGTTGATACAAGTCAACTGGAATTAGAGGATAAAGTAGTATCAATCAAGCGCGTTACTAAGGTTGTAAAGGGCGGACGTAATATGCGATTTACAGCATTAGTAGTAGTTGGCGACAGGAATGGACACATTGGCGCAGGGCTTGGAAAGGCGACTGAGATTCCCGAAGCAATCCGTAAGGGTAAAGAAGATGCCATTAAGAAATTAATTTCCATTCCGATTGATGAAAATGGTAGCATACCCCACGACTTTATTGGTAATTTCGGCAGTGCCGAGGTACTCCTTAAGCGTTCCCCTGAAGGTACTGGTGTTATCGCCGGTGGACCTGTGCGTAACGTACTTGAGCTTGCAGGATATAAGAATATCCGTACAAAGTCTCTCGGTTCAAATAATAAGCAAAATGTAGTTTTAGCTACGATTGAAGGATTAAGCCAGTTAAAGACCCCTGAGGAAGTAGCAAAGCTTCGTGGTATTCCGGTAGAACAGCTTTCTAATTAAGAGTTTTACCCAGTAATTTAATGTGGAGGTGTCAAGATGGCAGGTAAATTAAAAATAACTTTAGTGAAGTCTACGATCGGTGCCATTCCTAAGCACAAAGCAACAATAGAGGCTCTCGGTTTAAGAAAGCTGAATAAAACCGTTGAAATGCCAGATAATGCTGCAATTAGGGGAATGATTGATCATGTAAAACACTTAGTAAAGGTTGAGGAAATATAAGACTGAAAGAAGGAGGTGCACGTAGATGAATCTATCAGAATTAAGACCAGCAGACGGTTCTAAGCAAGAACGCTTCAGAAAAGGTCGTGGGCATGGTTCAGGAAACGGCAAAACGGCCGGTAAGGGCCATAAAGGACAGAAGGCACGTTCCGGAGCTCCAAGAATTGGTTTTGAGGGCGGACAGATGCCACTATACAGAAGAATTCCTAAACGTGGTTTTACTAACAGGAATTCTAAAGAAATTATTGCAATTAACGTAGATGTATTAAATAGATTTGATGATGGTGTTACAGTAACAGTTGATTCATTAATTGAAGCAGGAATCATAAAAAACCCCAAAGATGGAGTTAAGATTCTTGGCAATGGAGAACTTACTAAGAAGCTGGATGTCAAGGTTAATGCATTTAGTGCTAGTGCGGTAGAGAAAATTCAGGCTCTTGGTGGAAATGCTGAGGTGATTTAATATGTTTAAAACATTACGAAATGCATTAAAGGTTAAAGACATCAGGATGAAACTACTATATACCCTAGGTGCACTGATAATAGTTAGACTAGGAACACTGCTTCCTGCACCAGCAGTTAGCAGAGAGGCTGTTGAGAATGTATTTTCAAGTATCAATCTTGGATTTTTTAACAATCTTACCGGCGGCTCCTTTACCAAGATGTCCATATTTGCATTAAGTATTTCACCCTATATTTCTTCATCCATTATTATTCAGCTTTTAACAATAGCGATTCCTAAATTGGAGGAGCTTCAAAAAGAGGGAGAAGACGGAAGGAAGAAGATAGAAGAATTGACCCGTTATATGGCTGTTGGTCTTGCAATTGTTGAATCTATTGCAATGGCCATCGGTTTTGGCGGAAGTCAAGGTGTATTGGAGGGCGGCCTTACATTTACTAATGTTGTGATTGTAGCTGCATCCTTTACAGCTGGCTCTACCTTCCTTATGTGGCTTGGAGAACGTATAACTCAAAATGGTGTTGGAAACGGTATATCAATTATTCTTCTTATTAATATCGTATCCACGATGCCAGCTGATTTTATAAGACTGTATTATCAGTTCGTATATGAACAGCCAGTTTGGAAGGCAATCATTGCTGTTCTTGTTATCTTAGCAGTAACTTTATTTACAATAGTATTTGTATTATTATTACAGAATGGTGAAAGAAAGATCCCTGTTCAATATGCTAAAAAGGTACAGGGCAGAAAAATGGTTGGTGGACAAACTTCCAATATTCCCCTAAAAGTAAATACAGCTGGTGTTATTCCAGTTATATTTGCTAGCTCATTAATGTCCTTCCCGGGAGTTATATTTTCATTCTTTGGAGTATATCCGGATAGAGCGTATTTTTGGCCTAAGGTACTAAAGGTTATGGACCAAGGCAGTTGGTTAAATATTAATTTTAGAAACTTTGATTTTGGTGAGTTTAAATATTCTATTGGATTGTTAATCTATATAGGATTGATTATATTCTTTGCATATTTTTATACATCAATTACTTTTAACCCAATTGAGATTGCAAATAATATGAAGAAGCAGGGAGGATTCATCCCAGGTATTCGTCCAGGAAAACCGACAACCGAGCATTTAAGTAAGGTACTTAATCGCGTGATTTTTATAGGTGCTATTGGCTTAATAATTGTGTCTGTAATACCTATGTTCTTTTCCGGGGCCTTTGGGGCCAGTGTAAGCTTCGGCGGTACATCAATTATTATTATTGTTGGTGTTATCATCGAGACAATAAATCAGGTAGAATCCCAGATGCTAGTGCGTCACTATAAAGGTTTCCTAAATGATTAATTCTATACAAAGCAGTAGAACGAAGGTTTCAATATTTTTATAGGCACCTTCGTTATACTTGCTTTGTATTGATATCATATTGGGATAAGATTTATTGATTTCGGGGGGATAACATCATGAAAGTAATAATGTTAGGGGCACCCGGTGCAGGTAAGGGAACACAGGCAAAAAAAATAGCGGCAAAGTATGGTGTTCCACATATTTCCACTGGTGACATATTACGTGAGAACATTAAAAACAAAACACAGCTTGGTCTAAAAGCTAAGGTATATATGGATCAAGGTCTTTTAGTAGCGGATGATTTGGTTCTTGAGCTGGTTGTTGCTCGCTTTAAGTTATCTGACTGCAAGAATGGGTATGTATTAGACGGATTTCCTAGAACAATACCTCAAGCAACTGCATTAGATGCAAAGCTCGATAAGAAGAATGACAAGATAGAATATGCAATTGATGTCTATGTAGCGGATGAGGTTATCGTGAACCGGATGGCTGGAAGAAGGGCCTGCTTAAACTGTGGTAGGACTTATCACGTAGATACACTTAAGCCTAAGCTAGAAGGAATCTGTGATTATTGCGATACAAATCTGGTATTAAGAGATGATGATAAGCCTGAGACAGTTATTAAAAGGCTTGAGGTATATCATGAACAGACTAAGCCACTTCTTGAATATTATGAGAAGAAGGGTATCCTCCATAGAGTGGATGGTACAGAAAGTATAGACAATATATATAAGGAAATAATTCATATACTTGAGGCTTAAAGGTGGACACAATCTGAAAGGAAGAGTTAAATGGCAATAAGCATTAAATCTGATAGAGAAATCGAACTTATGAGGGAATCAGGTAAGATTCTTGCACAGGTTTTGGAAGAGTTGGAAGGCTATGTAAAACCGGGTATCTCAACCTTTGATATAGACAAGAGATGCCATGAAATTATAACTAGCTATGGATGTATTCCTTCTTTTCTAAATTATAACGGGTTCCCAGCTTCTATATGTATATCTGTAAATGATGAGGTGGTTCATGGAATTCCCTCTATGAAGAATATACTTAGAGATGGAGATATCGTGAGCCTAGATTGCGGTGTGATTTATAAGGGATACCACTCGGATGCTGCTAGAACTATTCCTGTCGGTGAAATTACTAATGAAGCCAAGAAATTAATAGAGGTAACTAGGCAGAGCTTTTACGAAGGTATTAAGTTCGCAAAAGAGGGGAAACATCTACATGAAATATCTGAGGCAATCCAGAAATATGTTGAGTCCTTTGGTTTTTCAGTGGTAAGGGATTTGGTAGGTCATGGAATTGGTAGCAATCTCCATGAAGAACCACAGATTCCGAATTTCAAACAGAGAAATAGGGGGCCAAAACTAGCTTCAGGAATGACCTTAGCTATAGAACCCATGGTGAACGCTGGGCGATATGATGTATATTGGATGGATGATGACTGGACTGTAGTCACTGAGGATGGATCACTATCAGCACATTATGAGAATACAATCCTTATAACAGACGGTGAGCCAGAAATCCTGACAAAAATATAGGAAAGCTATTATTAGACTTTGGAGTTAATAGATGCAAGAATTTGTGGGATGTTTCGTAAAATCTAAAAACGGTAGAGATGCCGGAAAATGCTATGTAATAATTAATACTCATAATGAATATGTATATTTAGTGGATGGTAATATTAGAACACTGGATAACCCTAAGAAGAAAAATTTAAAACATATTATTATGTTAGGTAATTATGACC
>JAAYPG010000008.1 GCA_012519905.1 Clostridiales bacterium
GGGATATTAGGAGGCAGATGCTGGATGATATATTGGTACTTATTCGGGAGGAAATCTAACTATAGTACTTAATAACTGTCTACTTATTTATATATAAGGTTAAGCTGTAAGTGTCTTATCAAGGTGATAAGTTAGGAGGAAGTTATATAATGGATAGCTATGATTTGATTGTAATAGGCTCCGGCCCGGGAGGTTATGTGGCTGCCATAAAAGCAGCTAAGCTAGGAAAGAAGGTTGCTATAATAGAAAAAGGGGAGATTGGTGGAACCTGTCTTAACAGAGGCTGCATTCCCACTAAGACCTTAATGCATAGCACCCATTTTATCTCCGAAGCAAAACGTATGCAGAATGCCGGTATAAGCTTTACGGATCTAAGTCTTGATTATGATAAGCTTATAGAAAGAAAGGATGAAGTTGTAGCCAGGATTCGTAAGGGAATCGAAGGGCTATTTAATGCAAACGGAGTTAAGCTATACAAAGGAGTAGCCACTGTAATATCGCAAAATAGGGTCAAAGTTAAGCTGGCGAGTGAACCCGGGATCCATAGTGAAGAACTAGTAACTGCTAAAAACATCCTGATAGCTAGCGGCTCTGTGCCTGTCATTCCTAGGATAGAGGGCTCTGCTATTAAAAATGTGGTGACAAGCGACCAACTGTTAGAGGGTAAAGGGAGACTCTATAAAAAGCTCCTCATTATCGGTGGTGGTGTAATAGGTATAGAGATGGCAACCATTTATAAGGAGCTTGGTTGTGAGATAGAAATAATTGAAGCCATGGATAGGATTCTATCTGGTATGGATAAAGAAATTTCCCAAACTATTACCATGGGATTAAAGAAGAGGGGTATTAGTGTCCATACTGGAGCTAGGGTGCTTAAGATCACCGAGGGTGGCTCTCTTGGCCTGGTTTGTGAATATATAGAAAAGGATAATACTAAGACAACAGAAGCCGAGGGTATTTTATTATCGGTGGGAAGACGTTCACATACAGAAGGATTATTTGAAGATGGTATAGCCCCTGTGATGGATGGGGCATCTATAAAGGTTAATGCTGAGTTTGAGACAAGCATACCAGGAATCTATGCAATTGGAGATGTAATTAAGGGGAAACAGCTTGCCCATGTAGCATCTGCTCAAGGGATAGTAGCTATTGAAAAGATGTTTGGCCATAAAGCTTCTATTGATCTGGATCTAATACCATCATGTATATATACTGTGCCTGAGGTGGCTACGGTGGGAATGGATGAAGCAGAAGCAAAGGCACAAGGATACGATATTAAGATTGGCAAATACCCCATGCTTGGAAATAGTAAAACCCTACTGTCCATGGGAGAGCGGGGCTTTGTAAAGCTCATATGTGAGGCTGATACAGGAAGACTTCTGGGAGCGCAGCTTCTATGTGACAGAGCAACAGATATGATTGGTGAGCTGGCCCTAGCAATATCAAAAAAGCTGACCTATAAAGAACTAGGATCAATAATACGCCCACATCCTACCTATGAAGAGGCAATCACTGAGGCGGCCGATGATATTGATAATATGGCAATACACCTTATGCCCAGAAGAACCCTCTGATAAAAAGCTTATCAAAAGGTATATTTATCTGACTATATTATTCTTAAGCTATTAGAGATTCTTATAATAATATACTGCTATTTGTGTTCGGTCTCTAAGGTTTAGCTTATCTAAGATATTACTTATATTGTTGCGGATGGTCCCCTCACTTAAGAAGAGCTCTTCTGAAATCTCTTTATTAGAGAGACCGTCTGCAATTTTTTTAATAATCTCATATTCACGTTCTGAGATACCAAGACTTTCAAAGCTGTTGGTATTATCAGACCTGCCCATAAGATTCGGTAATTTAGTGATAATTTCATTTCCATAAACATTATGCCCCATATGTACAGCCTTGATTGCGGGAATAATACTCTCATAATTTTGCTTTAGCATATAGCCCTTAGCACCGATATTAAGGGCTTTTATTATATAGTCATCATCTAGAAAAGTGGTCAGATAAAGAATTCTTGCATCTTCATATTGGCTAAGAATTATTTCTCCTGCCTCAAGACCACTCATCTGCTCCATTCTTATATCCATCAAAAGTAGGTCAGGTCGTAGACTTTTATAGAGTGTTATCGCCTCTGTTCCTGAATGACCCATTCCTACCACCTCTATATCAGGGTCTGCCGATAAGATAATCTTTAAGGATGAGCAGACCAATTTATCATCATCAATAAGTAAAACTTTCATATGAACTCCCCCTTTTTTATTCTGTACCGGGTACCAAATTGGACTGTACCGGGTACAGTTTATAAACACAAATGCCCATTTTATGCGGTTTCTCAAGTATCTGACGTCAGATATTGCTCTTTTTTGTACCGGGTACCGTACCCGGTACAGGTATTGTGATAAAAATTTTGAAGCCATCATCTGTTGAAATATTTAGATTACCATTAAAGCCTTTTACCCTGTCTGCGATATTTCGAAGACCCATCTCGGTCTTATATTCTGATGTCTGTAGGTATTGGCTTATATGAGATTTCTTCTGTTCGCTTATGGATCCGTTATCCCATATTATTAGCTGATAAAGGGCCGGATGCTCTCTTATAATGATAGATGCTTTTGTTGCATCTGAGTGTTTCATGATATTTGCAAGGGCTTCCTTAGTAACAGCAATAAAGCAGTACCTAAGGGCTATTGGAAGCGGTCTCGTGACATCATAATCAAAGTTGATTTTACAGAAGGTAAATTCCCTAATAAGCTGCTCTATCTGGCTGTAAAGATCAACCGACTCATCATGCATATTATGAATACTGTTTCGGATATCATCCATACCTTGAGATAAGGATTTTTTTAGTTTGGAGAGCTCATCGTGGATAATCTCTTCTTTTGTTATTGTAAGCAGAGCTCCAACCTGCAAAATTGATCTAGAGAGAAGATGACCGATATTGTCATGGATCTCCTTGGAAATTCGATTTCTCTCATTTAAAGTGGCTAGATTGATTTCGTAATCTTGGTTTTTTAGTATACTCTGGTTCTTGTCTTCTAGTAGCTGTGAATAGGAGGACGAGCTATCTCTCAGCTCATTATAGTCAACCTGCAAAGCATTTAGCTTAACTGTTTTTACTTTAAGAACTATGGCAGTAAGCAGTAAAAGTATTGAAAATAGAAAATAAGACAGGGTATAATGCCCGGCATTTATTATAAAGAGTACTATTATCACTAGGGTAAATGCTTGGTATTTGCTCTTTATTATATCATAAAGAACTAGTGGCAGCAGGATGATGTAGGCGGGAATAAAGTAACATATAATGGCATATGCAATACATCCATATAGTGATATCCTATCGCTTTCATAATAGTAGGAAAGGCAGCTTAAAAGTACAGTAAGAATGACTGGTATAACTGCATAAATGCTATAATCACTCATCAAATATATTGCCATACTTGATATGAACAGTAGTATTTTATCAAATAATTCGTTCATAATAGACTCCTTGGAATTTTCAGTAGTAATGAATATGTTTTCAGTATTACATGAGAAGCTTTTGTTGTCAATTAGTGAAGGCTGTGATTGATTACTTAATGACATTTGTCATTCTATTCAGTGACGCAATTCACTACACAGAGTTTTTTAAGTAAGCTATAGTGGTATTAACAGAAAAATGAGGAGGAAGAAGATGATAGTAAAGGTAGATGGGCTTGTTAAGAGGTATGGAAGGCTTGTGGCCTTGGATTATTTAAACTTTGAGGTTAAGGAAGGAGAAATATTTGGGCTTCTGGGACCTAACGGCTCGGGTAAGACCACGGCGATTAATTGCATACTTTCCTTGCTTAAGTATGATAAAGGCACTATAGAGATTTTTGGGAAAAAGATGGGGCCAGATAAATATGATATAAAAAGGGATATCGGGATCATTATGCAGAATGTGGCGGTGTTTGATGAACTGACTGTATATGAGAATATTTATTATTTTTGTAGTCTCTATATAAATGATAAAGAGAAGATTAAGGAATATACAGAGGAAGCCATTAGCTTCGTGTCCTTAGAGGAGTATAAGAAATTTTATCCTAAAAAGCTTAGCGGTGGCTTACTAAGAAGGTTAAATATTGCTTGCGGAATTGTCCATAAGCCCAAGCTTATAATACTGGATGAACCAACAGTTGCGGTAGATCCTCAGAGCAGAAATAAAATCCTAGAGGGGATTAAACTGTTAAATGAACAAGGGGCAACTGTTATATATACCTCCCACTACATGGAGGAAGTAGAGCAAATCTGTGACAAGATTGCGATTATTGATAAAGGTAAAGTGGTTGCCCAGGGTACTAAGGACGAGCTAAAGGCAATGATATCAATAGGAGAGAAGATAACCATTGAAACCTATCAGATAACTGAGGAGCAGATCATGATAATTAGAGAATTGCCCAATGTTATTTCAGTTATATATGATAATAATCAGCTGGAGATTAAGTCTGGTAGAGGAAAAAACAACCTGTTACAAGTACTCCATTATATGGAGAATAACAAAATTGCCTTTGGAAAGGTATTTACGCAGCTACCAACATTAAATGACGTATTCCTTGAAATCACTGGTAAGGAATTAAGAGACTAGAAAGGTGGTAACAATATGCTCTTTCACTTATATAAATCAAGGCTAAAATGCCTATTTAAGAATAAAGAAAATATTTTCTGGAGCTATTTATTCCCTGTAGCACTGGCGGCCTTATTTTATTTTGCCTTTACCAATGTTTATTCGTCGAGTGATCTAAAGACTATAAATATTGCATTTGTACAGGATGTAGAGGATGAAAATGCTACAAATCTTATGAAGGAAGTGCTAGAGGGGGCGAAGATATCCGACGATCTTCCCTTATTTAATGTAAAATATAGTGATATACAGGAGGCTAGTAAAGCCCTTGAGGAAGACGAAATTATTGCTTATATAGTAAGCGGCGAGGAAGCAAAGGTATATGTTAAAAATAATGGATTGAAGCAAACTATTGTAAAATCCTTTATGGATAGCTATAAGAGAGCAGCCTATACAATCCAGTCAATACTTATTAAGAATCCTGCCGCCATAAGTCAGGGCCTACTGGATGATGTTATGGATTACAAAAGTTATACTACTGAGGTCAAGAAGGATGCCGAACCCGATGTAGTGCTAATCTACTTTTATTCATTACTAGCCATGTGCTGCTTGATGGCAGCCAATTGGGGACTAGAGGAGGTAACAAATATTCAGGGAAACCGTTCCAGTCGTGGGGCTAGAATAAATGTGTCACCAATTCATAAAATGAAGCTGCTTCTTATAAATATGTTGGCTGCTTTTACTTCCCATGCTGGTAGCATTGTTTTAGTAATCCTTTTTATGAAAAAGGTATTAGGTATAAGCTTTGGAAATAATCTACCCCATCTCATACTGGCTTGTATTGTAGGATCATTATTGGGACTATTTATCGGTGTAACAGTAGGAGTCTGGGTAAATAAAAGTTCAGGAGTACAGGGGGCCATAACTACATCTATCATTATGTTTGGAGCCTTTCTGTCAGGGATGATGTTTGTAGATATGAAGTATCTCGTAGCAAAAAAGGTGCCTATATTACAGTATATCAATCCTGTGAATCTTGTATCTGATTCTTTTTATAGCTTGTATTACTACGATGATTTTAATCGTTTTAACTTAAATATTACTATACTACTTATTATGACAGTGATCTTGTGTGTAGTATCCTATCTTGGATTAAGGAGGAGAACCTATGCCAGTATTTAGAACATACTTTAAAATAATGAAGAAACAGTTGGTTGGCTTGATTTTATATGGCATCATGTTTATAGCTATTACTCTACTGATTACATTTTTTATTATAAGAGATAACAGTAAAGAATTTACTGTAAGTAGGGTTCCGATTCTGCTTATTAATAATGAAGGTGATAATGAATTTATTGAAGCTTTTACCTCCTACCTTGAAGGCTATGTGGAGTTCATTGATGTAGATGATAGTGATGAAGCAGGAAGGGATGCCTTATTCTATAATGAGGTCAAATATATCCTGACAATTCCTAAGGGGTTTACTGATGGGTTCCTTAGTGGGGAAGAAATTATGCTTATCAAGGAGGTTAATCCCGATATGACCTCTGTGCAATCAGTGGATAGTGCTATTGATAATTATCTAAATATGGCAAGGGCCTATATCAGCTATAATCCTGGATTTACACTTGAAGAACTCATCGATTTTTTAAGTATGAACCCGGTGTCTGAAACTGAGGTTATAATAGAAACAGGTAAGAAAGTTTCCTTAGATGCAGTAGAATTTGACACTTATTATTTTAATTATTTGGGTTATATTATGGTAGTGTGCTTTGTGCTAGGTGTTAGCACTGTTATGATGTCATTTAATGGACTAGAGATAAGAAGGAAGCAGTTCGCTGCACCTGTATCATCAAAGAATTTTAATCTTCAGCTTATCTTGGCCAATTTGTTGTTTGTTTTAGTTTATCTTTTGATTTTTATTATAGTCGGATACCTTACCAATCCCTTCCGTAGGCTTCACCTTGGTTTGGTCTTAACTTGGATAAATGCCTTGGTTTATGCTGTAGTCGTCCTTTGCATTAGCTACCTTATAGGTATTACGGTAAAAGGAAAGAATGCCATTCAGGCTATATCCACAGGATTATCCTTAGGATTAGCATTTCTAAGCGGGATGTTTGTACCCCAGCAGTTTCTGGGAACAGCGGTTCTAAGAGTAGCAAGCTTTTTACCATCTTATTGGTATGTTAGGGCAAACAATACAATAGGAGAGATATCTAATTATAGTATCAATAATCTTACTCCAGTATTTCAATATATGGCAATCCAGATTGGATTTATAGCTGTCTTCCTAGCTATTATTCTGGTGGTGGCCAAGAGAAAAAGACAGGAGGCCACATAAAGCTAATTTATTTGAAAAGTGACAGCTATCGTTCACTGCGGATCGTGGTAGTTCGTGACAGCTACCGTTCACTGCGGATCGTGGTACCTGTCACGACCATGAACAACAGTTCGAAAAAACTTGACTTCACCCTCCTGACTTGCTATAATTATACCGAACAGATGTTTGACATGGAGGGGAGATAATGATCATACAAGAAGGTATGTCAATCCAAAGGAAATTAGAGATTTTATCCGATGCAGCGAAATTTGATGTGGCCTGTACTTCAAGCGGTGTAGACCGCAAGGGTAATGGAACAGGTATCGGTAATAGTCTGGCCTGCGGGATTTGTCATACCTTTTCTGCAGATGGAAGATGTATTTCCCTGTTAAAAATCCTCTTTACTAATGAATGCATATTTGATTGCAAATACTGTATTAATCGTTCCTCCAACGATGTTGTCAGAGCATCATTTACAGCCAAAGAGGTCTGTGAGCTTACTATGGAATTTTACCGTAGGAATTATATTGAGGGCTTGTTTTTAAGCTCTGGAATTATCTTAAGTCCAAACCACACCATGGAGCTAATTTTTGATGCTATGAGGATGCTACGGGAGGAATATCAATTCAACGGATACATTCATTGTAAGACAATTCCGGGTACTGATCCGGCATTGATTGAGGCTATAGGGTGGTATGTGGATAGGATGAGTGTTAATCTTGAACTTCCTACAGCCGATGGCTTAAAGAAGCTGGCGCCTCATAAGAGTAGAAGGAATATTCTTAAGCCTATGCGCCAGATTCAACTAAGAAGAGAAAACAATAGAGAATATCTTGGTATAAATGACAAAGGACAGTCAGTTAGTAATAGTAGTAACAGGTTTTTAATAGATAATGAGAAATCTTCATATCTAAAGAGCAAAGCTACAGTATATAGTATTGATAATAATAGTGGTGTTTCATCAAATGACCTACTTCTAAGAGAAGATAATTATAATAGTGATAACTCTGTATACATGAAAAGTTTTAGAAATTATTCTGTTGCTTCATATAGTAGGCCACCCTTAAAAAGAAGCAGATTTGTGCCTGCGGGACAGAGTACCCAGATGATAATTGGAGCTACAGATGAAAGTGATTATCATATCATGTCAGTCTCTGAGAGTTTATATGATAATTTCGATTTAAAGCGCGTATTCTATTCTGCTTTTGTAAATGTTAACGAAGATAGTAATCTTCCTTCTACCTTGAATGGACCACCTTTACTCCGGGAGCATCGATTGTATCAGGCAGACTGGCTACTAAGATTTTATGGCTTTAGAATGACTGAGCTGTTAAGCGAGGAGAAGCCGAACTTCAATGTTCTGTTAGATTCTAAGTGTGATTGGGCTCTTAGACATTTGGAGAAATTCCCTGTAGAGGTAAATAAAGCTGATTATTATACTCTTCTCAGGGTTCCCGGTATTGGAGTAAATTCCGCAAGGCGAATAATTGCGGCTAGGAAGAGTGCAGTTCTTGATTTTAAGGATCTTAAGGCTATGGGAATAGTACTTAAGAGAGCAGTATATTTCATCACCTGTAAAGGAAGGATGATGTATCCCATAAAGATTGATCAGGATTTTATCACTAGAGAGTTATTAGCTGTTAAAGATAGGCTTCCCTTTGGAATTGAGAGGGATGTTACCTATAAGCAACTATCCTTATTTGATGATGTAAACTTTAAGCCTGATAATAGGCTCTTAATTCAAGGACATTCCTAGTCTTAATAAGGAGGTGCTAGGCTATAAATAATAAAAAAATTTTCCAATGTGAGAATAGTATAGATGGAATTTTTACTGCTATTTACCAGGCTTGGAGCTCAGGATACGGACATGCTAATATTAAGATAGAAGAACAAAGCGAGAGGAATAATTATTCGAATATAGAATTATTTTCAGAATACATTAATGTTATTACTGATTTTGAAAAGGCAGTCAAGGTATCTAAGGCTATTAAGTCTAAGATATCCTTAGAAGCTTATGAAATGGTATGTAGAGTGGCCTTATCTGATTATAAGGGCAAAGGAGATTTGATTTATAGATTTCTTATAATGGGCTTTCATATAGGTAAAAGTATCGTAGACCATATAAGCAATGATCTGGTAAATCGAATTCATAAGATAAATCGATATGTAAGTAGAGAGACCCATTATCTGCTAGGCTTTATTAGGTTTTCGGAGCAGGAGAATGGTATACTTACTTCTATAATACATCCTAAGAACAATGTTCTTTCTTTAGTGACTCCTCATTTTGTAGACAGGCTCCCTAAAGAAAGATTTGCTATATTTGATGAAAACAGGAATATTTGTTCCCTCCATTTGCCAGGGAAACCATGGGTAATTGCAGAGATGGCTGATATAAACCCATTTGATTACAAGCTTATAGTTGATGATGAATATGAGAATTTATGGAAAATATTTTTTGAAACTATTGCTATCAAGGAGCGTATTAATCCCAAGCTTCAAAGAAATAATCTACCTATACGATTTAGAAAGGACATGACAGAGTTCGCTCTCAAAAGTCTTAATATGGAAAGTAAGCCATAACAGTATGAATGTGAATAAATCATTTTTATGCGTGGGATACTAAGCGAGTAAAGTGAAATAAATTAATTTAGGAGGAGTACCCATGAAAAAGAAATTAGGCATATTCATAGCTCTCTGCTGTGTTGTTATGATTGCATTTGCAGCATGTACTGCTGATGAAGGGAATACCACAGATCCTGGCAAAAACAATACCACGGACAATAATAATGCAGATGACACTACAGGTGGAACAAACCAAGATACCACAGGAGATACTAACGGGACAACTGGAGGAACTACAAATGGTACTACAAATGGTACTACTAATGGAACTACAAATGGTACCACAAATGGAGTAAATGGAGCAACAGATGGAGATACCACCGGCGGTACTAACGGGACAACCGGAGGTACTAATGGAACTACCGGTGGAACCAATGGTGGAACAACATTACCATAGACTTATGTTAAACGATAATAACTAAAAAATCCTTCCGGTATTTAAAATCCGGAAGGATTATATTTTTAGTGCGCAACTCTTACATATACCTGTAATTTGAATTTGATGATTTTTGATTATGAATCCCTCTGCTTTAATAGAATTTTCAATTTCTCTTAAGGGACAGGAGGGAAGGTTATAGATTTTTTTACAGTCATCACATATTATGAAGTGTGTATGATCACTATCTCTTTCTTTATAAAGATAGAAGATCTCATTGTCGTTAAAATAATATTTTTCTATAAGGTTTTGCTCTAGTAAGAGGTCAATGTTTCTATAGATTGTTGATTTAGCAATTCGAGGTAGTTCATATATAATTTTATTATATATTTCGTTAATTGAAAGTGGTCGATTAGATTTCTTTAAAATAGATATTATATGTTTTTTTTGCTTTGTATTTCTGACTTGCATATCTCAAACTCCTTATAACTGTACCGGGTACATTGAAAAACAATGCTAGCAATTCAGTTTCGTTTATTCAGTATACATCCTTTTATGGATTCTTTCAAGACTAAGGGTTGGGATATCATATCAGATAGATATCTTTTGCGCTAATATATCATACTTTTCTTTTTAGAAGCTTTTCAAATATTAGTCCAGTTAAGAACCAAGCCGGGGCATAATCAAACCTTATTACTCCCTTTACATTAAATTTAGCTTTACTATAATCCCAGGGACATGCTCGATATTTTTTTAGGAGAACTCCTGTGGAGTACTCTATCAAATAAATTAAGGTTGTATATACACCTCCTCTAAGAAGAGCATTCCTATTCTCAAGCTTTGAGCAAATTGGAGATAAGCAGGCGGCCATGCCATAAATGGGAAACATCCATATAGAAGTACGACACAAGAGGGTTCTTTCATTTTTCTTCCATTTTTTTATGGAGCTTAAGCCAGTCCAGAAGCATTCAAGGCACCATCCACAAAGACCGCAAATCATAAAATTTTTAATAAATGTATTCTTCATATATATAGTATCTGCCTTCCTTAGTTTTCTTATCCGATGATAAGGTCTCTATTACCAGAAATCTTAAGGATAGCATCTCTAGAATTGAATATACTATACTTATAAAAATAAATATAGTAATATTAAGTGGGAGGTGAAGAGGTGGCTAAGGCTGGAATGAGAAGACCGGATCCTAGAGAACCCCATGGTACCGAGGGACATCAAAAAATGAAGATTCCTAAGAATATTGTAGAACCAGTACCGGAGATACAGGGAAAAGCAAAGTCTGGTAAAAAGAAAGCAAACCCCATCCGAGAATCATAAACTATGAATCAAGATAATAAACTAATGTTTAATAATTTAAATAATCATTTATTACATGATAAATCACCCTCTGACTATTTTAACAAGCTGGGTGATGAGCTTAAGAACTATCCCTTAAGTATGATAAATGAGTTGAAAAATGTGAAGCAATCTCCCAAATATCATCCTGAGGGTAATGTCTGGAACCATACAATGATGGTTGTTGATGAAGCAGCTAAGGTTAGAAACCATAGCAATGACCCTAAAGTATTAATGTGGGCGGCCCTTTTACATGACATAGGAAAGCCTGAGACTACTAAGATAAGAAGAGGAAGAATAACCTCATATGACCATGATATCCATGGGGCAAAAATCAGCAGAAAATTCCTAGAATATTATACTAATGATGAGGATTTTATACAAAAGGTTACCAATATGGTTAAGTATCATATGCATATGCTATATGTATTAAAGAAGCTACCTTTTGGCAACACAAGGCAGATGCTTCAGGAGACAGACATACATGATATAGCCTTACTCTGCAGATGTGATCGATTGGGTAGGTTAGGTGCTGATATAGAGGAAGAAGAAAATAATTATAGAGCGTTTCTGAAAGTACTGTCAGGCGCTAATACAGAAGTGTGATCAAAATTTGATTACACTTTTTTCTTTCTTGATGGCACCTGATTGCTAATTTAAGGCAGCTTATAAAATTTAACTTACTATTATTTGATTATTTAATTATCTAGTAGTATAATTGCATTTGTGCTTTTAAATCTACACTAAAGAAATCAAAAAAATTGGAGGGACCTATGAAATATTATGTAAGAAAGTTTTCACTGATTTTTGTAGCAATTATTTTATTATTTACTTTGACAGGTTGTAATAATAAACCGGATACTACTCCTAACAATGATTTGGATTTGAATTCATTGTCAGAGGATGATAACATTGATGAGTCATACACGGCGGATGAAATTATAGATATTGGGATTATAGATGATGAGATGTTAGATGGTGAGATTATAGATGATGAGGTGATTAATGAAGAATTACCGGAAGAAGATTTAAAGAAAAAAGTGATGGCTAATATCGACGGCAACTGGAAGAATACATTAGAATCCGCTAAGCTTAAAGATTATGTATTTTTGCAAGACGGATATGTAGTCGGTGATTTAGAATCTAAATGGAGAGCTAATTTTTATTCTATTGAATATATTTCAACCTACTATGACGAAGAAATGAATTTGTGTTTTGAGACAACGGAAAGGCGTCATGACATTACATTCGAAAAAGATAAGGAACCTGCCAGAAAATATATTATGAAAGCAGATGAAGATGGATCATATAATCATATGGTACAGTATACATATACAGGTACAGAATATCAATTGACTGCTACTTTTGTTAGAGAAGAATATAGTAGTTATGAGGAATTAATTAATAATAAATGTGAGGGATATGCTTTATTATCCGCAAGCGTAGATCGCAATAATAAAAAACATGCCGTAAAAGATACTATAAATTTTGAAAAAGTTGTAGGCTATGCTTTATTAGACTTAGACGGATACGAAGGCGATGAGTTAATCTTACAGGAAGATTGTTATGGCATGGAATATCTATATTATATCTTTACCATTGTAAATGATAAGGTTAAATATAGAGGAAGTTTGCCGTCTTATCAATCGAATGCTAAAACAGAAGGTATTCTATATTATGATGAAGAAACTCATAGCATGTGTACTTATATCGATAATGGAACGGCAGCACCTTCTTTTTATAACAACAGTAAACTGCTTAGCGGTAAAGTGCACATTATGCATGGTCTGGGAGACGACTTAAGGGGATCAGAGATTCAATTTCATGATATATCAGAGTTTAAATAAATGTGCATGATTATTAATTTTAAGTCTATGTAATAATAAAAAGGAGCTTTATGACATTTTTTTGTGTTATAGACCTCCTTCTTATTTATATTCAGAAAAGTAAGTCTATCGAATTGTAAATGAAGAATTAGAATTGCTAATAAAGGCGGCTTATAAAAAGACTAGCTTTTTTTCTATATCTGACTTATAATTAATTTTATATAATTTTTATGTAATAGTAAGTTTGTCCTATTAAATAAAAAAGAAGCATTCAGGTTTGTAAATGATTAAGAGGTGTAATTAATGGCAAATAATTATAAATATATAATAACTAAGAAAGTAAAGCTTGCAGATTCGATATATCTAATGGATATAATGGCACCCAGGGTGGCAGCCCACTGTTATCCGGGGCAATTTATTATACTTATTGCAAATGAAAAAGGTGAGCGAATACCATTAACAATCTGTGATTATGATAGAGAGCAAGGTACTGTAACTATTGTTTTTCAGGCCTTGGGAAACTCAACAAAATTATTGGCTGAATATGAAGTAGGAGAGGCCTTTCGTGACTTCACAGGTCCCCTGGGCAAAAGGTCAGAGCTGGTAACCATGCCTAGTGAGGAGCTTAGAAGTAAGAAGGTGCTTTTTGTTGCTGGTGGTGTAGGTGCTGCCCCCGTATATCCTCAGGTAAAATGGATGAATGAGAATGGTTATGAGGCTGATTGTATAATCGGAGCTAGAAGCAAGGAGCTTGTAATTCTGGAAGATCAGATGAGAAAGTATGCTAAGAATGTATACATAACTACTGATGATGGTTCCTATGGTTTAAAGGGAAATGTAAATGAAGCTATTAAATATCTTGTTAATGAGAAGAAGCATCATTATGATATTATAATTGCAATTGGTCCCATGATTATGATGAAATACGTATGTATCCTTACAAAGGAGCTAGGAATAAAGACTATTGTTAGCATGAATCCCATTATGGTTGATGGAACCGGTATGTGTGGAGCTTGCAGGCTTTCAATAGGTGATGAGATAAAATTTGCATGTGTGGATGGACCTGAATTTGATGGTCATTTAGTAAATTTTGATGAAGCAATGAAACGTCTATCAATGTACAAAACAGTAGAGGGGAAAATGGAACTCCGTGAGAAAGAGGGAGATACCCATCACCATCCAGGCTGTGAATGTCATGATAATGAAAATAAATAGTTTAGGAGAAGAGAATTAGTGGATGTATTAAAAAAGGTTCCGATAAAAGAACAGGATCCGAGTATTAGAATAGAGAATTTTGAAGAGGTATGCCTAGGTTATAATATAGATGAAGCGGCTGAGGAAGCTACACGTTGTATCCAGTGTAAAAATCCTAAATGCGTCAAGGGATGCCCTGTATCCATAGATATACCAGGATTTATTAAAGAGATTGTAAATAAGGATATTGAAGAAGCATATCAGATAATTAATAAATATTCTGCTCTACCTGCAATATGCGGAAGAGTATGTCCTCAAGAAACACAGTGTGAGCAGGTGTGTATCCGTGGTATTAAGGGAGATCCAGTATCTATTGGAAAGCTGGAACGGTTTGTAGCGGACTGGGCAAGAGAGAATAATATAAGACCTGTAGAGCCAGAGAAGAAGAATGGTAGAAAGGTCGCTGTTATTGGTTCAGGACCTGCAGGATTGACCTGCGCTAAGGAAATGGCTGAAAGAGGATATGATGTAACTATATTTGAAGCCTTACATGAACCCGGTGGTGTATTAGTCTATGGAATTCCAGAATTTAGACTTCCTAAAGAGACTGTGGTAAGACCGGAGATTGAAAATATCCGAGCCCTAGGCGTTAAGATAGAGACTAATGTTATTATTGGCAAGACCGTAACCATAGATGAGCTTATGGATGAGGAAGGCTATGAGGCAGTATTCATAGGAACAGGGGCAGGACTGCCTAATTTTATGGGGATACCCGGTGAGAATGCCAATGGTGTCTTCTCAGCAAATGAATATCTTACAAGAAGTAATTTGATGAAGGCATTTGATGATAACTATGATACACCTATTATTACTGGGAATAGGGTTGCTGTCGTTGGTGGTGGAAATGTTGCTATGGACGCCGCAAGGACCGCTAGAAGACTAGGAGCAGATGTAACGGTTGTTTATAGGAGAAGCGAAGCCGAGCTTCCTGCAAGGGTTGAGGAGGTACACCATGCTAAGGAAGAGGGTATTCACCTACAGCTACTTACTAACCCAGAGGAGATATTAGTAGATGAAAATGGTTGGGTTAAGGGGATGCGCTGTGTAAGAATGGAGCTTGGGGAAGAAGATAGCTCTGGTAGAAGAAGGCCTGTCCCGGTAGAGAATTCTGAATTTGTAATAGAAGTAGACACTGTAATCATGTCATTAGGAACTAGCCCTAACCCACTAATATCATCAACCACAAAAGGTCTTAAGAGTAATAAATATGGTTGTATAATAGCAGAAGAGGATACTGGTGTAACATCCAGAGAGGGTGTGTTTGCTGGTGGCGACGCTGTAACAGGTGCTGCTACTGTAATACTTGCTATGGGAGCCGGTAAGCAGGCTGCTGAAGCTATGGATAAATATTTAAAGAACATATAAGTAAGTTTTTTACTTGGAGGATATATGGACGAATTTCTAAATAATCAGACTATAGTGTTTTTAATAGTAATATTGTCAATTGCATTGTTACTGTTATTAATCTTTGTCTTTTTTAGAATCGGAAGCTTGAGGAAGAGACTTGATGAATCATATCAGGAGAATTTGACTATAAATTCAGAGTTGAAAAGATATGAGACTATGTACAAAAATGCTCTTTCCTCCTACAATAAGCTTAATATAAAATACGATGAACTACATAAGAACAGAGAAAGCATAAGGAAATTGGCTTATACAGACCATTTAACTGAGCTACCTAACAGGATTGCATTTATAGAAATGCTTGATAATATTATGCTGACATTGCGGAGTGACGAAATTATAAGCATAATGGATATAGATCTTGATAATTTTAAAAATATAAACGATACTCTTGGACATTCCTATGGAGATGAGCTGCTAATAGATGTGACACATAGAATTAAGCAGGTATTGGACGAGAATGACTATCTAGCGCGAATCGGTGGAGACGAGTTCGTCATCCTTACACAGAATCTTAAGGATACAGTAGACTATGAAGATAAGATCAAAAAGGTACGAAATGTATTTACCTTTCCATTTGAATTGTCATCTAAGGAGTACTTTGTCACTGTAAGTATTGGGGTTGCTTTTGCACCAGAGGATGGTAAAACAGCACAGACCTTAATTAAAAATGTCAATTCAGCCATGTATGTGGCTAAGGCTAATGGAAAAAATACATATGCATACTTTGAGCAGACCTTTAATCAGATGCTAACAGATAAAATTGAGCTCCAATCTGAGCTTAGAAAAGCCATAGAAAAAGGCGAGTTTGTTCTCTATTATCAAGCACAGATGGACCTTATGGATAAAAAGATACAGGGATTTGAAGCCCTAATCCGTTGGCAACATCCAAGTAAGGGTTTGTTATACCCAAATGATTTCATATATCTGGCAGAGGAATCAGGGCTTATTGTACCTATAGGACAATGGGTTCTAAAAACAGCATGCCTTCAATTAAAAGAATGGACTGAAATGGGCTATGATGATATAAGTATAGCTATTAATATGTCAGCAAGGCAGTTTAAGGATAAGGATTTCGTTCAGATGGTCTATAGCACTATCGAGGAAACAGGGATTGACCCTAATAGAATTGAGCTTGAAATAACAGAATCGGTTGCCTTGGAGGATCTGGATTATACAGTATCAACTATTAAGGAGTTAAAGAACATAGGGGTTAGGTTTTCCTTGGATGATTTTGGGACAGGCTATTCTTCTATGAGTTATTTAAAACGTTTGCCTGTCAGTAATTTAAAGATAGATAAAAGCTTTTTGGATACAGTGATGGATGATACCAGTGATCAGAAGATAATTCAAGCAATCATAACATTGGCAAGGAGTCTAGATTTGCATGTTATTGCTGAGGGTGTAGAACGAGAAGATCAGGAGAAGTTTCTACAGGACTCTAACTGTAATATGGCACAGGGCTTCCTATATAGTAAGCCTCTACCTAAGGAAAAAGCCGTAGAATTCTTAAACAGTATTAATCTCTAGGGAGATCTAATATGAAATCTCAAAGTTATAGAAATATATTTATTTTCATACAAATTGCCTTATATGGGTCTTTTCTGTATTTGGATATCTTCAATGTAAATATTGCCCTGTCAAATATGATTAAGTTTTCCATTGTAGTATTTTGCTTTTTATATTTAATAGGAAATGTCATCTTATTAGATAAAAAGTTCTCCGCTAAGGACCTACACTCGGGTGGAAATAAAAAATATGACAGGGGGTATATTTACTTAGTCCTAGCTCTTTTGTTCACAGTAATATCTGATATGTTTATACTTTTATCTGAATATTATCTCTATGGAGTTCTAACATTTATAATCACTCAGCAGTTTCATGGTATGCGAATAAGCGAATTATATAATAGAGAGCAAAGAAAAGACCAATTGACAAGGCCCTATAGGGGTGTATTGATTAGATTCTTTTATCAAGCTACCCTGGCTCTATTAGTGCTATTTATATTATGGAGGATGAAGGTAAATGTAGATGCTTTGCTTGGGACAAGTATATTATATTTTATATGCCTGTGCACAAATGTCTTACGGAGCCTTAGACTATCCCTATCATATCCCTACCGAAGAGATATTAGGTACTTTACTATAGGATTTTTATTATTTCTTTTATGTGATATAAATGTAGGTCTCTTTAATCTATCTGATTTTCTTCCCCTCAGAAGTTCTTATCAGATAATATATAACATTTCGTCTATACTTATGTGGACCTTTTATGCACCTTCACAGGTACTGATTACACTTAGCGTTCATGAGTCCTGACAAATCCTACAATATTTCAAAAAAATATTATGTAAAAAAACGTAAAATAATGCTTGCCTTAGGCAAGCTCTTTTGATATACTATTTTTGACAAGTGGATTAGCTATATCAACTAGAAAGAATCTCTTATCAATCGATAAAACTCTTTAAATTCTATTTAGTTTTACTTTCATGCATGAATCGATTCAAATCCCAAGCACATATTTTAACAATTATATAAGGAGGAATGCCATTCATGGTAAATGCAGTAAAAGAAGAATTACTGGATTATACTAAATTTGTTGGCCTTATCAAGAGCAAAATCACTGAAAGGATGGGAAAAGGCTATAAAGTAAAAATATTCAAGGTTATGAAGAACAATTCCCTCGAGCTTGACAGCTTAGTCGTACTTAAGGAGGGGAAAAATTTTGCACCAAATATATACTTGAATGCTTATTATGAATCGTATGCTGCTGGTACTTCAATACCAGAAATCATAGATAGAATATGCATGATATATGAGTATTGCGCGGTGCCAATTGTAGAGGAGGATTTTGATTATAGTTTGGAGTTAATTAAGCCACATATTTTCTTTCGCCTGATTAGCTTGGATAGAAATAAAAAGCTTTTAACACAGGTTCCTTATGTTAAATTCCTAGACCTTGCAGTAACATTTCATTGCTTAGTTAGGAGTGAGGAAGAAGGTATCGGAACGATTCGTATTACAAATGAGCATATAGAGCAATGGGGAATAAGCTGTGATGAGCTTATGGAGCTGGCTAGTGAGAATACAAAAAAACTATTTCCACCGGTTATAAGGACCATGGAGGAGGTTATTAATAATCTATTAGCAGAAGAATATCCAGATGATGAGATAAGCTTCTGTGATAAATCAACTAATGAAATGTATCCCATGTACATACTGACTAATGAGAAGGGGATTAACGGGGCGGCCTGTCTTCTTTATAAGGATGTTATTAGGGAGTTTGCCCAGCTTAAAAATACCGATCTTTATATACTGCCCAGCAGTATTCATGAGATAATCTGTATACCATGTAATGGTTTGGAGGATAAAGAGCTCTTTCAAAGAATGGTTATGGATATTAACAGAACTCAGGTGCCTGCTGAGGAGGTCTTATCTGATAATGTATATATGTATTCTTTGGAGAAGGATGCTATTATATACCAATAGGCCCCTAGTATCTGGTCATATCTGCCATTGATTGCTATATCAATTCTTAATATAAAATTAAATAGCGCATTTTGTTAAAAAATACACATATTTTTATTTCAATATTTTAGATAATGTGTTATAATTATGAATTGATGGACAAAGACATAATTTGAGTGGAATAAAACTCTCAGATTTGTTTGTATTAAATTTAAGGAGGACATTTCAATGGCAAGGAAAATGATTACAATGGATGGAAACAATGCAGCCGCTCATGTTTCTTATGCATTTACTGATGTTGCAGCTATCTATCCAATAACTCCTAGCTCAGTTATGGCCGAAGTAACTGACGTATGGTCAGCAGCTGGCAGGAAAAACATATTTGGGCAAGAGGTAAAAGTTGTTGAGATGCAGTCTGAAGCAGGTGCAGCAGGCACGGTTCACGGTTCATTAGCAGCCGGTGCATTAACCACTACATATACTGCATCACAGGGTTTATTATTGATGATACCGAATCTTTATAAAATCGCTGGTGAGCTGCTTCCGGGTGTGTTTCATGTATCAGCTCGTGCTTTAGCAAGCCATGCATTATCAATATTTGGAGATCATTCTGACGTATATGCATGCCGTCAGACAGGTGCTGCTATGCTATGTAGTAGTAATCCACAGGAAGTTATGGATTTAGGTGCAGTAGCTCATTTGGCAGCTATAAAAGGAAGATTACCATTTATACATTTCTTTGATGGTTTTAGAACTTCTCATGAAATTCAGAAGATTGAAGCATGGGATTATGAGGACCTAAAGGATATGGCTGATATGGATGCAATCGATGCATTTAGACGTAAGTCATTAAATCCAGAGCGTCCTGTACTTCGCGGCTCTGCTCAGAATCCAGATGTATTCTTCCAAGCTAGAGAAGCATGTAATACATATTATGATCAGCTACCAGCTATCGTAGAAGAGTATATGGACAAGGTAAACGCTAAGATAGGTACCAATTATAAGCTCTTCAACTATTATGGTGCTGATGATGCAGATCAAGTTATAATCGCTATGGGATCTGTAAGTGATACTATTGAAGAAACAATTGATTTCCTTAATGCTAATGGACACAAGGTTGGTCTTATTAAGGTTCGTTTGTACAGACCTTTCTGTGCTGATCGTTTAATCGAGGCTATTCCTGCTACTGTTAAGAAGATTTCCGTTCTTGATAGAACCAAGGAGCCTGGAGCTTTAGCAGAGCCTCTATATCTTGACGTAGTGGCAGCATTAAAGGGCTCAAAGTTTGAAAATATACCTGTATTCAATGGCCGTTATGGTCTTGGATCCAAGGACACAACACCTGCTCAGATAATGGCAGTATATAAGAATACTCAGAAGCAGACATTTACAATTGGAATTAAAGATGATGTTACAAATCTTTCTCTTGATATAGAGGATGCTATTACTACAACTCCTGAAGGAACTATCAATTGTAAGTTCTGGGGTCTTGGAGCAGACGGTACAGTAGGAGCCAATAAGAATTCCATTAAGATTATTGGTGACCATACTGACATGTATGCTCAGGCATACTTTGACTATGATTCAAAGAAATCCGGTGGTGTTACCATGTCTCACTTGAGATTCGGTAAAAAGCCAATTAAGTCTACATACCTTATTAATGAGGCTAATTTTGTAGCTTGTCATAATCCTTCCTATGTTAGAAAGTATAACATGGTTCAGGAGATTAAGGATGGAGGCACATTCTTACTTAACTGTGGTTGGGATATGGAAGAATTAGAAAAGCATCTTCCTGGACAGGTTAAGCGTTATCTTGCAGAGCATAATATCAAGTTCTATACTATTGATGGTATTAGTATTGGTAGAGAGATTGGTCTAGGCGGAAGAATTAATACAGTTCTTCAGGCAGCATTCTTTAAGCTTGCAAATATTATTCCTGTAGATGAAGCAGTTAAGTATATGAAGGATGCGGCTACTGCATCATATGGCAGTAAGGGTGAAGCAATTGTAAAGATGAACCATGATGCTATAGACCGTGGTATTACTGATGTTAAGGAAGTAAAGGTTCCAGAACATTGGAAGAATGCCGAGGATGAGGAGCTTCATGCTAAGGTTACCGAGGGAAGAAAGGACGTTGTTGACTTTGTTAACAATATACTTACTCCTGTAAATGCTCAGCGTGGTAACGAGCTTCCTGTATCTGCATTTGTTGATAATGCTGATGGTACACTTCCTCAGGGATCTTCAGCATACGAGAAACGTGGTATTGCTGTAGATGTTCCCAACTGGCTTCCTGAGAATTGTATCCAGTGTAACTTCTGTTCCTATGTATGTCCTCATGCAGTTATCCGTCCTGTGGCTATGACCAAGGAAGAGGCTGATAAGGCTCCTGAGGGAATGAAGAGAACTAAGATGACAGGTTTACCAGATCTTGAGTTTGGTATAACAGTATCCGTACTTGATTGTACTGGCTGTGGCTCCTGTGCAAATGTATGTCCTGGTAGAAAGGGCGAAAAGGCACTAGTAATGACACCTCTAGAAGAGAAACTTGAGGAGCAGAAGAACTTTGACTATCACTTAACACTTGATGAGAAACCTGAAGTTGCTGAGAAATTCAAGGATGTTACTGTTAAGGGCAGTCAGTTTAAAGAGCCTCTATTACAGTTCTCTGGAGCATGTGCAGGTTGTGGTGAGACACCTTATGTTAAGCTAGTAACACAGCTCTTTGGTGAGAGAATGTTAATCGCCAATGCAACCGGATGTACATCTATCTGGGGTGGTTCCATGCCTTCCACACCATATACCGTATCAAAGAATGGTAGAGGACCAGCCTGGGCAAATTCCTTGTTCGAGGATAATGCAGAGTATGGTTATGGTATGATGCTTGCTCAGTCAACCTTAAGAGATAGATTAAAGGTTAAGATAGAAGAGCTTGTTGCAACAA
>JAAYPG010000084.1 GCA_012519905.1 Clostridiales bacterium
GCCTATAATCTTGATATTCCTTTATCAGAAGGAGCAAGATTTTTCATAGAAAGCCTTAGTAATAATGTTTAATAAGTTCATTAGGAATGAGTACGATAGACACAGTCCTATTCAATAAAATACCCTGGAAGCTAATATAGATTATATCAAATATCGATTAGCTCCCGGGGTATTTTCTTATTATGCCTTACTACTTACTATTTAGTCATCTCTTCTATCCTGTTCTTCATTAACTTGTTAAAATTGATAACTTTTCTTTCATATTCTTCATTCATGTATTTTGATGTTATAAGGAAATCAGCTGTGGCTCGATTATTGGCAATAGGTATGTCATATACAGCAGCTATACGAAGTAGAGCCTTTACATCCGGGTCATGGGGCTGTGATTCCAAGGGGTCCCAAAAGAATATAACAAAATCTATATTCCCCTCAACTATCTTCGCACCAATTTGCTGATCTCCTCCCAAGGGGCCACTGTTGTATGCCCTAACAGGAAGCTCAGTCTTTTCAGAAATCAATCTGGCTGTGGTTCCTGTTCCACTGAGAAAATGATTCTTTAATATGTCCTTATGCTCTTGCACCCATTCAATAATTTCATCCTTTTTGCTGTCATGGGCAATTAGTGCTATGTGTTTTTGCTTTTCAATTGTAAAATTGATATATTCATCCTTTAACATTCTTCGCTTCCTCTTTTCTATAATATAATATAGATCTTTATAAATTCCCGCTATCTCATTTACTAGTCTACTTATCCAGACTCTTAAGTCTCTCCATAACCTGGTCCATCATATCCGTATACTTCTGTAGCTTAGCCTTCTCTTCAGCTATCTTGCTTTCTGGAGCCTTGGATACGAAGTTGGGATTTGAAAGCATTCCTTTAACTCGTTTTAGCTCACCCTCTAGTCGAGCCTTCTCCTTAGTAAGGCGTTCAATTTCCTTTTCAATATCCACAAGATCTGCAAAAGGAATATAAATCTGAGCACCTGGAATAACTGTGGATACAGCATCCTCACTAATACCTGATTTATCTTTCTGAACTAGAACCTCACTGGCAAAGCCTAAACTTGCAAAGAACACCTTGCTCTCAGTAAATATATTTCTTATTCTTTCACTATCAGATACTACAAAAACAGTAGCCTTTCTGCTAGGGGGAACATTCATCTCGGATCTTAAATTACGGATACCCTTAACTGCTCCTTTTATTATTTCAATACTCTCTACATCCTTAGTAAACTCCAAGTCAGGGTTATATTTTGGCCATAAGGATATCATAATCGAATCCTTCTCCTTAAGCCCTGTCATCTCCTGTAGGGTACAGAATATTTCCTCAGTAACAAAAGGCATATATGGATGAAGAAACTTTAAGGAATTAGTCAATACCTTCTGTAATGTCCAAAGTGCAGCTACCTTTGTATCATCTTCATCATTATATAATCTAGGTTTAACCATCTCTATATACCAGTCACAGAATTCCTCCCAGATAAAATCATAAACCTTCTGTGCCGCAATGCCTAACTCAAAGGTCTCCAGATTATCTGTAGCCTCCTTTACCAGTGTATTAGACTTAGATAATATCCAGCGATCAGCCTGAGTAAGAAGCTTGTCATCAATAGTCTCTGGTAAATCTACCTTCTCTAGGTTCATCATTATAAAGCGGGAGGCATTCCATACCTTGTTAGCAAAGTTTCTGCTAGACTCAACCTTCTCCCAGTAAAAACGCATATCATTTCCCGGAGCATTTCCAGTAATCAAGGAAAAGCGAAGAGCATCAGCGCCATATTTTTCTATCACCTCGAGAGGATCTATACCATTTCCAAGAGATTTACTCATCTTACGTCCCTCTGAGTCTCTTACAAGACCATGGAATAATACCTTACTAAATGGCTTCTCACCCATATGAGCATAGCCTGAGAATATCATTCTTATAACCCAGAAGAATATAATATCATGTCCCGTTACTAGTACATCTGTAGGATAGAAGTAATCAAGTTCCTCTGTCTTTTCAGGCCAACCAAGAGTTGAAAATGGCCATAAAGCTGATGAGAACCAGGTATCTAGCGTATCCTCATCCTGCCTTAGATTAGTAGAACCACAAACCTGGCATCTAGATGGCTCTTCCTCAGCTACGATAAGCTCACCACAGCTATCACAATAATAAGCTGGGATTCTATGGCCCCACCAAAGCTGTCTAGATATACACCAGTCTCTGATATTATCGGTCCAGTTAAAATATATCTTCTCAAAGCGCTCAGGAATAATCTCTACCTCACCTGATTTTACAGCTTCTATGGCAGGCTTAATTAACTCATCCATCTTCACAAACCATTGAGGCTTAATCATAGGCTCTACTGTAGTATTGCATCGGTCATGGGTACCTACATTATGAATATGGTCCTCCACCTTTATTAATAGTCCTTGTTCTTCAAGCTCCTTAACTATAGCCTTTCTAGCATCATAACGGCTCATACCAGCAAATTTGCCACCATTTTCATTGATAGTAGCATCATCATTCATGATATTAATCTCAGGAAGGTTATGGCGCTTTCCAACCTCAAAGTCATTCGGGTCATGAGCAGGCGTAATCTTTACTACTCCTGTACCAAACTCCTTATCTACATAAGAATCAGCAACAACAGGAATCTCTTTATTCATAATTGGTAATATTACATTCTTACCAATCAGATGCTGATATCTTTCATCATCTGGATGAACTGCTACAGCAGTATCTCCTAGCATGGTCTCTGGTCTTGTTGTGGCTATCTCTATATATCCTTCTTCTCCTGCTATAGGATATCTGATGTGCCAGAAATGACCTGACTGCTCTTCATGCTCTACCTCTGCATCTGATATGGAGGTATAGCATACTGGACACCAGTTTATAATCTTAGAACCCTTATATATATATCCATCATTATATAGCTTAACAAATACCTTATTTACCGCATGGTTACAGCCTTCATCCATGGTAAATCTCTCTCTGTCCCAGTCACAGGATGAGCCCAGCTTCATTAACTGTTCTATAATCCTACCGCCGTATTCTTCCTTCCATTGCCAGGCCCTCTCAAGAAATCCCTCTCTACCAAGGTCTTCCTTCTCAATTCCTTCTTCTCTTAGCTTCTCGATAATCTTAACTTCTGTTGCAATACTGGCATGGTCGGTGCCGGGTTGCCAGAGAGCATTATACCCTTGCATTCTCTTAAATCGTATAAGGATATCCTGCATGGTATTATCTAAAGCATGGCCCATGTGTAGCTGTCCAGTAATATTGGGAGGAGGTATCACAATAGTAAATGGCTTCTTACTTTTATCCACCTCTGCATGAAAGTATTTTTTATCTAACCATTTTTGATACAGCCTATTCTCAATATCTTTTGGGTTATAGGTTTTTGCAAGTTCTTTTTCCATCGTAATCTCTCCTATCATTTATTTAGTAAAAAGAATGCCGAAAAGCAGCCAGCTTTTGCTGGCAACATACAAAAAAAGTCCTTCGACTCAAAGGACGAAGAACCGTGGTACCACCTTTATTCGTAGCTAAATTAGACCAATACATATCTATCAACACCTTATATCTAGCTACCTTATCTGTCTATAACGGGACTTCCCGGTATATCCTACACACCTTATATCCAGGCTTCAGAAATACTGCTACAAAGCTACCTTCAGTAAGGCCTCTTAATGATCATCTTTCAGCCGGTGGATGATCCTCTCTGTTAAGTGCTACTTACCTACTCCTCTTTATCATGGCATTTGTCAATATAAAATATTACTACTATATTATGCAATAAAATGAAACATGTCAAGGGTTTTGTATAAATCATATCGTTAATTAGTTCTAAATATCTTAAAGAAAAATATAGGAAACTCTTGTCAAATATCACCTAACTAGGAGCATTTGAAGAATTTCCTATATCTTTTATTACTTAATTCAGATAGATTTATTAAGAGGATTTAAGCAACTAGTTTATTATCTGGATTTTCCAAATGTCTATTCTATAGCCTCTATTGTTACTTGATAATGATAATAACCCTTTTTAATGCGGTATTCTGTAAGTATAGTTTTGGACCAGCCATTACGACCACCTAAACCAGCATGTATATAATCAACATTTAAATAAATATTACCATCTCTTTGGATCTCATCCTCATAATTAGCACTATCACATGAGGCAATAGAATAATCATGAATATCGAAGTGAAAAGGTACAGCTCCAGTAACACGTATCCCTCGATCTGACTTGTCCTTTACAACTAGGTATCTAACATCCTCTTTACCCCCACATTCAACTGGCTTAATATATGGAGTATATTGCTCTGCTACAGTGCTTTTATATAATCCTATATGTGCCGCTTCCTTTCTGTCGCTATAATTTTCCCAGGGTCCTCTTCCATACCATTTGATTTGATCTTTATCATTAGGTAACACAAAAGTAAGTCCAATCCTTGGGATTGTTTCGCTTTCGCAATTGTTAATCACTGATTTGCTTATTTCTATACCTTTACTACCAATCCTATATTGAGTTGTAACATTTAACTTCTCATCATTATAGGCAACGTTGGTAAATATTAGTACTTGAGTATCTGCCACTACGGTTTCGACTTTATTTACATTAATTCTCGGTTCCTTTAGTCCTTCTTCTATCCAACCAGCCAGATAATTGAAGCTAGGATTCTTCGTAGCTTCATCAATTCCGGTTGCAGCCCTATAAAAATTATCATGACCACCTGTAAAGGTAGCTACGCCATTTAAGACTACCTTAGTGAAACTACAACTTTTTTTATCAAAATGTATTTCTGTATTATTACCCAATATTAAAATCTCATCATTAGTTTCATTCACAGTTAATTTATCCCTATTTATATTGTTTTCTTTACTTCTTAATAAGGATTCTTCTACAGGAAACTGATATCTGTAAACTTCCTCACCTGCATTTTCATAGGCACTACTCTCTCTTAAAACTACTTTTAAGTTTATAAATGCTTCTCCATAAACTTTTTCTGGAGTGTACATTACCTCAATTTTCTCTGTACTTCCCGGAGGAGTAAAATATTGTTTTAGTTCCCCACCTTCCACTAGATTTCCATCACATTGCAGTTCCCATAAGATCCTAAGATGGCTTAAATTTTTAAATAAGTATTTATTTTTGATATAGCATTCGCTTTGATTCAAAAAAGGCTGCTTAGCTATATGGATAATTTCAACTGGTGCCTGACAATTTCTTATTTCATAAGCTGCCGGCTTCCAGCTAAGATCTGGAAATACAACTCCATTTAAGCACATATCTTCTACTGGATCCTTGACTTCTTCACCAAATGCTCCTGCATATACATATCTAGTCTTTCCATTATCCAGCTTCTGTACTAAGGCCTTATCCTGGAAATCCCAGATATACCCACCCTGAAAACGGGGATACTTATCGACCAAATCCCAATACATCTTAAAATTACCATTACTATTACTTTTCGCATATGCGTATTCACACATAATAAAAGGACGTAAATCCGAGGAATCTGCCATCTTCTCTTCTATCCATTCTTTTGAAGGATACATGGATGCAATAATATCAGTAATATTGCTACCTGGATCATTAGATTCATATTGTACATATCTTGACTTATCATATTCTTTAATCCAGCCATACATTGCAGCATGATTCACCCCGGCACCTGCTTCATTACCAAGCGACCATATGATAACCGATGGATGATTCTTATTCCTTAATACCATTCTTAATGATCGTTCCATATAGGCAGCAGTCCATTCTGGAGATGCACTGAGTTGTCCACCGTATTCATGAGTCTCGATATTAGCCTCATCAACTAGATACATACCCATTTCATCACATAAATCGTACCATCTATCTGCATGGGGATAATGACTGTGTCGTATCGAATTAAAGTTCATTCGTTTCATATTGATAATTTGCTCCCTCATATATTCCTCTGATACATATCTTCCAGTTTCAGGGCAGAACTCATGCAAATTTACACCACGAACAATTAGTCTCTTTCCGTTGACACATAATACACCATCCTTGCGGATTTCAATCTTACGAAAACCTACTCTTGTACTTTCAATATCCGTTATACTACCCTTACTATCTACTGTTTCTATAACTAAAGTATATAAATAGGGGTCTTCTGATGACCACAGCCTTGGCTTCTCTATAATAGCTGATGCAGTCGCAACAAACTTTGGCTCGAGATAACCCCCACATTGAAAGTAAGGTAAGCTTTGAAACGCTAACACAAGCTTTTTATCTGCATCATAAAGACTTAATTTGACATGGCATTCACCATAATTCCTCACTACATTATTAGGCCACAGCATAACTTTAAGCTCAGCTTCATTATAATTATCTCCATTAAATAATGTATCTACCTTGTAGTCAAAAACACGTTGTTTATTCTTAGCGTATACTCTTACATCACGATTAATTCCCGACAAATGCCAATAATCCTGGTCTTCCAAGTAAGTCCCGTCACAATACTGCAGTACCTTTATAGCCAGTTCATTATGTCCGATTTTAATAAAATCTGTGATGTCAAAGGTCGCAGCCAACTTGCTGTCTTGTGAGTATCCTACTTCAATACCATTTACCCATATATAAAAACAAGATTCTACACCACCAAACTCAATAAATACATCCTTGCCATCATAATAATCTGGAACTTCGAATGTAGTTTGATAACAGCCTGTCATGTTTTTTTCTGGTACATATGGCGCATTTAATTCAACAAGTCCTTCTGCAACTTCAATTTCAAAATGCGAATTGGCACCTTCCCTTTTAAAGGGGTAAATTACATTGGTATAAGTCGGTTTTGCATAGCCATGAAGTTCCCAATTTGATGGAACTGGTATTAGATCCCAGTCAGAATCTTTATAGTTTGTTGTTTCAAAACCTTCCATTACCTCCAATGGATTTTCATATAGCCTGAATTTCCAAAAGCCATTTAAACATTGAACATATTTTGAAATAGATCTGTTATTTGTTAGGGCTTGTTCTACTGTTTCATATGCACCGTAGGGAGAATGCATCGGATATCTGTTAACTTGTGTAATATGTTGGTTTTCCCATTGTTTATTCATATATTCTCCTTATCTTTGTCTTAAATGATATATACTAAACCTATATAAATGCTGTATAATATAATTATATCATTCCTTATGCTCAGCAGAAATGTTTAATTTGGTCTTCTTTTTGTCCATTTTGGTAAAACAACTTAGATTGGAGTAGCAAGTAACATGAAAATGTTAGAAATGAAAAGTGATGTCATATATAGATGTATTGGTCCCGATTTTACAAACGGTATATTAGCATGTGGATATATGTCAAAACCCACAAAGAAAAAATCACAGTATAATTTTGTAATTGATTACTATAGTTGTTTCTTATTGCTTTCCGGTAGCGGTTATTATATAGCAGATAACGGTGTTAAAACCCCAATTCGCCCAGGTGATTTTGTACAACGAATTCCTGGTGTATGTCACTCTACTGATATAATACCCGATGGAAATTGGCTTGAGTTCTTTATTAGCTTTGGACGTACAACATATGATTATTTACGAAGCTTAGGTCTTCTTCCTACTGATACTCCTGTACTTAAAGTAAATTTCAATGATACCTATATAAAAATGTATTCAAACTTACTTCAACAACTAAAAGAAGCCAGTGATTCACAACTTCCATATATGCTGCTGAAGGCTCAAGAAGCGGTTCTTTCTATTCTTCAAAACATCCGACATGATACTTCTAATAATGCTCTTAAGGAAACAATGGATGAAGCCTGCCGTCTGCTAGCATCTGATCTTAATAAAGATATTCCATTAAAGGATGTAGCTACTGCAATTAATATGAGTTATGAGAGTTTTCGCAAACATTTTACAAAGCATGTTGGTTTATCACCCTTGAGATATAGAATTGAGCAAAAAATGAAATATGCTAAGCTTTTACTTTTGTCAGGTGTATCAATAAAAGAAACTGCTATTCTTACAGGATATTGTGATACATATTCATTTACCAAGCAATTTACACGTTCAACCGGAATATCCCCTGGGCGATTTAAAGAATGATTAAGATAAAAAAGTATAGAGCAATTCCCATTGGGGAAACTCTATACTTAGTGTATGTTGTCGATGGTCATGTCCCTTATTAGTTGAGGACAGTTTTAATCTTCTACTAAATGAAATTTTGCCTTATCGGTTACCTTAAACCCAAATCTATCATTAGTTAAGTCAACAAATGATGATTTATCTTGCTGGAATATTAGACTGTCTCCATCGATTTGAAATACATAAGTATAATTATTATCATTTGTTTTCATCGTCATTACATCATCATCAATTGAATATGTTCCAAGAATCTTTATTTCAATCCCTGTATCATAACCATCTATCCCTCTAAGAGATTTATAGTCTGTTACACTATATAAAATCGCTTGATATTTTACTGTTCCACCATCTTTATATCTGATAGGAACTGGGAATAGTAGAATCAAAGCAATAATAACCATGATTATTTTGGCTAGCTTTTTCTTCATAATCTTCCTCCCCAAATACAACTACAAATTATGACTCAAACCAGCATATCATCAACTATCCAAGATGGCATCCTGCTTGATATTATACTTTTTTAAAATACTGATAGCCTCGGCCTCACTCTCAGGATTTGCTTTTACCATAGAAATAATAGCCTTAGTTGCCTCCTGCTGCTGCTCCTTAATAGCCTGCATACGTTCTCTAAGCTTTTGTCTGCGGACATTCAATCTATGTCTAACCTCTACCATCTCTCTGCTATCTAGTATAGCTGTTGGCTGATAAATCCATATCTCAGAATCCTTCACCTTATATTTTTTCAATTCTTTAATCAGTACTTCATTATAAAACTCTAAAAGTTGAGAATTATTTTCGTATCTTTTATTTTCATCCTTAATCTTTACATATTGCTCCCAACGGTCTTTAAGCTGGTCATAGCTATCAACCATGTATTTACTATAGCAATAATCAAGATAATTTCGGTTGTTTACAGATTTTATTGCAACCTTATTAGCTAACATAATTACCTTGTTCAGCTTTAATTGCACCATCTTAATATCATGGGTATTCTTTCTAGCTTCCATAAAAATATATAGTGCAGATGCCATACCCATAAGCACTGTCAATAAAAATGGTAGCGTCATATTGGAGCCTGATGAGCTTGATAATAAGGCAAATATAATAAAAAGCACAAGTATAACTAGGAAGGTAGTCTTTGCAATTCCTCTTAAGAAGGATTGCTTATTTATTATCTCATCCTCTTCATCGAGAAAACTCTGCTTTTCATTCTCCAGACGCTTGATATCAGCCTCTATATCATTCTGATAACCTTCAGCATCCTTAAGTAAGGCCAATTCCTTTGGCAGCTGCATCTCATATCGCTCAAACAATCGGTACTGGATATCAGTAATAGTATACTGTCTATTCCGAATATGATTTCTTTCCTTATTAAGATTGAATATATTCCTTGCGGCATCTTCAATGGCCTCTCTTTGAGGCTTTGGAATACTATCAATTATCTGTATATCAGTAAGATATGATGTTACTGCCTGATATTCTATCTTGGCCTCCTCCAGCTGACGATTGCCTTCAGCTAGTATCTCACTGTTCTCCTTAATATATCCCTTGAAATCTGTATATGAATTCAACCTTACAGTCTGATTCCTGTCTGAACTTTTTGTTTCTATCTGGTCATACTTATATTCCTCTGTCACATTGTTAGACTTCTTAAATAGTTTTCTTAACCATCCCATTTTAACTTTCTCCTGATTTACGGTGTCAGCACCATATTATTCTACATTTCTAGATTACTCTTGTTTCGCCAATCCAACCATATATCATCTGCTCACATTTTTCTCTTAGCTCCTCTGAATTACCTGAGTTCATTAAATTTCTAAGCTTATATATCTTATCCATGTCCTTACACAACCTGGCTTCTCGGGATAATTGATCCATCCTTATCCTGATATCCTCCATAAGTTCTTCACTTATCTGATAATCTGAAACCTTTTCTTCAAATCCTTCTCTACCCTTTACAAGCCAGAGAGTATAAAGATATTGACGAAAGGACTCCTCTCTGCGATTTCGCTCATAGGCCTGTAAAAATAAGTCTAGAGCTTTCTCCAATCCATATATGTGCAGTAAGGCTATTGCTTGATTATGAAGTATATCTCCATACTCTTTAGGGCTTAGTTCTGCCGCCTCCTCTGATATAAGTAGTCTATCATACTGAGCCGCCGCTTCTGTGTACTGCTTTCTTAGTAAAAAGGAATTGGCTTTAATGAACCATCTCTTGGCAACTGGCATTGTCCTTATATCATCAACTGTAGCTAGTAATTTTTTAATCTCTTGCTCAGTATAATAATCTGAGCTACATAGGACCACTGCTAAGAGCGTCTTGTAATCCGCTCCCTGCCTCAGAGAAAGCTCCAGCTTCTCAGCCCTAGAAACTAGACCTAGCTCTGTCCCTATCCAGTCGACCAAGGATTCTGTGAACAAGGTTTCATCAATAGAATAGATGTTATTGTAAATGTAATAGCATAACTCTTCAATTGAATAAATTCTTTGACCTGTCACAGGCAGAACATATGGCCTGTCTGTTCTTCTCCCATTGCAAAGAATAAGTTTACCCATGGCTAAACCTCACTTTATCTTATCTCTGGTGGTTTATTTGAATCATATCTCTAATATGTATTCGGCAAGCTTTCCTGTAGCTGAATATATATCTCCAAATCCCATATCTGAAATTACCAGCTTAAACTTACTTCTATCCATACATGAGATATCTATATTCAATCTAGTCATACGATTAGGCCTATCAGGAAGATTGCTTAATGGTATTCTCTCCCTAGTTATTTCCTTAGTCATTATATTTCGAATAACAATCTCAATATCGCTAGCCTCATCTGGAATTACATCAATATCCTTATTAACCTCATACCAAGGCACCGCTGCATTTGTCAATAAAATTTCCTGGGAGATGCCATCCAAATACGCCTTTATTCCGATGGAGCTTACTATCATCTCATTGTTTAAAAGTATAATATTATTAAGTTTCTCATCCCCCGATATTTCCTTAGCCGCAAGACAAGCCCCCTTAGTATAAAGATTTTGCCCAATAAACACCCTACGACCTGCGCAAAGACCCTTAATTACATCCTGTGCCCAGTTATCCTGGAAGCCTCTTCCGGTAAAATACAGGGTAGATATAATCTGCTTGTACAAGGCTGTGTTAGCAATGGTTTCAAATGTATATTCCTTATTGACCTTTTTACTACTTAATATAGAGTAGTTTAAGGTTTCTGAAAAATCCTTCTTTTCCATACCAGCAATCATAGGATTTGCTCTTCTGTTTACGCTTATCTGATAGAAGCTAAGTCCATCCTCACTAAAGTCAAATAAGCCTACATCATTTAACCAAAGCTCCCTTTCCTGACTTAGGGCATAGTACATAAAGCTGCTGCCATGGCTTATAATGCTAGCTCTATCCTTATCTATACCCAGCATATACAAGGCCTCATATACCCCTTCTATGATAACCGGATCCATTTCATGAAGAGTAATTACAATCTGGGTAATAGTCTCTGTTGGAAAATAATTTTTAACAAGCATCAGAGTCTTCCTAATAAACTTCTCCATAAGGGAAACTGCGCTATATCGTTGACCAAATATAATAACTTCCTCATTATGCTTTAGCTTGTGGAGCAATCTATCAGTTAATACTCCTAAGCCCTTCTTGGCACAATCCAAAGCCTCCTTACCATATACCCAGGTTCTTGATTCGCTTACTTCGCAAAGAACAGTTGGAATGAGTGTATTTTCATCATCCTCTATAGGATTTATGGTTATTGGTTCAAATGTTTTATAGCTATAACAGCTTATTTGAGAATAATCCTCACACAAATCATAACCAATTATCAATTTCCTTGACTTGTCCATCCTCTTCTCCCAATCTTTGAATTATATTCATGTCAATGGTAAGGAGCTTTCCCTTAATATATATTCAGTTTCCACATACTCTTCCATCATAGCTAGAAGATATGAGTCATCCTTAGCTTCAAGCGCCTTTAACATATTGTTAATTAGATTATATTTTGAGTTGCCTGGCTGAAAATCCTCTTGATAGCTTAATCGGAATCTTTCAGTGGTACTAATCTCATCCTCCAACTCCTCGGTTATATAGTACTGAAGCTCTTCATTATAAAATAGCAAAAACTCCTTAACATGAATTCCTAAAAAGACATTTGTCATTCGTTCTGTTACAAAGTCACCCTTATAATTATCCCTCAGCAGTCGATAATGTAGGAATACCTGCTTTTTGGGATTTGTCTTATATTCCACATAGACTCTCTCTGTTATCCGCTTAGGTAATTGAATAAGGTCACTGTACTTTTTAAAGAAGGGCAGTACAATACCCAATCTATCTAGTCTATCTATATTATATGAGATAAAATTTAATTCATTTTCAGCAATATCCTTGGTGTCAGACTTATGCTTAAGCCAGGCCAGTAGGCATATATCATTCTCCTCATAATTGAGTTCTCTACGCATAATCGAAAAAAGTTCTTCGTCAATATATAAGTCGTGGACTAAATAATTATAGGCACTATATGTCAGAAATGATCGGACAATTAGATGGTTTGTCACATTACTATAATAACTCAAAAACACTTCAAAATTATCCTTATGATCACTTTCAGTGAATAATATCGCTACTAATAGCCTTTCCTCTAGGTCTCGAACATCTATATCAAAGTCCCTTGCTGACTGCCATAAAGCAAGCATTTCCGTAATTGAGCCCTTATAATACTTCACTAGATAGCTAAGTATTACATCGTCGTATTTTCCCTGGGTGTATATATAATAACATAGGGATACTAGAAGCTCCTCTCTCCTATCCAATCCCGAATAGCTTATCCATCCTGAGCAGAGTTTTAGTAGCCTGTGAATAGATATGCCTTCAGCTCCAACAAAACTTAAGGCTTCCAGAGCTTTATCATAATAGCCCCATATAACCATATATTCCAGATATCTAATTCTAAGGGCTTCCTTTACCTTTGATAAGTCCAGCTTCAACAGATACTGCTCCAGTAGATCCGCATTATAGTTCTCATAGTAGTGATCAACCAGGGTTAATAGACAATCCATATAATATGTCTGATTTAAGCCCGGTACCTGAAGAACATGCTGCCTTAGTTGGATTGCATCCTCACTAAGCACTCTATTGCTTTGATAGTGATTAAATAGATAGAGTAATAGCTTAGTATGCTTCTCATAATTCATGTGTACTGTGTCAAATTCCTCCGGTCTAAGAAGAGGTCTCAATTTATAATCTATGGAAACAGCATAACGATTACCAAAGGAATCTATCATGATTATATTCGCATCCTGAGTATAAATCTGTACATTGGCTTTTCCATCTGTAAGAGAAATAACCTCTTCATCCTCCAACTCCTTATGTACTACAACAGCACCGACTATATTGGGATTAGTGCAAATCAGTTCCTGTGTAAACATTAGCTCAGGTAAATACTCTGAAAACCAGCTTTCAAGTCCTGGATGATGGGCAAATTCCTTATACAAAATAGCAAGATTTGGACTAATCCTCCTAGCCTCTAGCTGTGTTTGGACAAACACCTCAATTCTCTTTTGATAAAGCTGATATATATGCTCATTATCCTTTTTATTTTTGCAAATATTAGCATATAGATATGCTCGCTTATTATCATTGAGCCTACTATTGTATATAAAATATATGAGTAAGGATTGGGGAAGGGGCTCCATCATATCTTCACTTACGCAGTACATATAGTATTCATACAATTCCGTAATTCTTAGCTGAGCATTTACCCCTAGGTTATACCAATAGAAATATTTTCTATCTCTCTTATATCCTTTGATAAGCAGGCTACATATGGCAGAAAGAATTTCATCCTTCTTATAATCCTCATATAGCTTTGTCAGTCCCCTAAATACTATGGCATTAAACTTTTTAAGTCTACTGGCAACATATGTATATTGTAGAACCAAATCCTTAGTCAAGCAGCTATTCTTTATGCCATAATTAAGGACATGGATTTCAAATTCATTCAGCTCTCTTAGTAAATAAGGCTCTTCATTATATACACAGACAGCCTCATAATATAAGATAGGTGAGTGGCATCCCCCATCGAATTGCTCCTTTATATCTGCCAGCTTATAGTTAGGATTTCTTTCATATCGCTTATCAGTAAAAAGCAAAAACCAAAGAATCCTCCAATCGTAGTTGCCACTTAAATAATAACGGCCTATGGTATCAGTAGCATATTGTATGGTTTCTTCATCTCTCTTATAAAGAGCAAGCAAATATAGATAAGCGCAGTACTCAAAGGTTGAGCCCTTCCGTAGAGATATCTCCTCCTTTGACAAATCATCTAATAGCTTAGCAGCCACCCTACTGTTATCTGAAAGTATGGCCAAATGTGCATTTACTAATTTGTCCAGTCTATTGTTTTCTGAGCCGTTAAAGCCAGCCATTAAAATCTTAGTATCTCGAATATACCTGTTAAGGTCAATACGTCCTATTCTAAAATCCAAATAACTTCTAGTATAATCGTAACCTTGCCTTATCCCTTTTCTCAACATGGTTGATTCAGGTGTGATTTCTCTATGTTTTTTACAAATCAAATTCACAGTTATTGTCTGATGCACAGTCTTTATCCATATCCTACCATAGTTGTTGCCTGGAGACAGGTTTTTTGCACTTATAACAAATGAAATCTGATGATTATTTCCTATAAAACGATCTGCCCATAAGAATTTCTGTTCTAGCAAAATAAATGGTGCATCTGTACTTACCCGAATTTCGGCATAGCCCCAATGATTCTTGGTAATTATAAGCTTGTCCATTAAATCCTCATCATTTACTTCGTATTCCAGCTCTAATTTGTCGATACCAAGATTAATTCTCGATTTTTTATTTACTGCTATTAGGAATTCTTCTAAGGCCTGGCTTGTAGAGATGCTCTTTAGCAAATTGCGATAAATGATATGATATTTCTCTTCGTTCTTTAAGACAATCCGTTCAAACTCATCTGAACGGAATACTTTTTTAGCTTCAGTCCAATCCATTCTAGCCAGGTTGGCAAACTCGAAAAGATTTTTAATATTACCTATAGATGTGCTAATAACAGGAGATTTTACATGTACATAAAATGGTAGCACTGCTTCACCGCAATCACTAAGAATAGTAATATTGCCACTTACTTTATCAGAAGGCTTTAGGTAGGTAGCATCAAATCTATATGTAATGATGCATTCTTTATCCTTAAATTCTGACAGACTAAGTGTAAGTAACCGATCTGATGAAAATACTATTCCCTTCATAAGTCGGTTAGCACTATTACTAATACTTATACTTCCTTCAAAATGCTTGCCTGCTTCTACATTAAAATCGATTGACTCTACTGAAAGGCGAAGAAAAGGAAGCTCATATTCAAATTCTCCACCTGCTAATTGTTCAATCCTCTCCTTCAATTTATCACCTCATGTATGGTAATCATTGCTTTTTATTAAATTAAAGCTATAATTATAACAAACATCATTACAAAAGAATAAATCATAAGAACTAATTGATATTACACATATTAATAATTATAATGCATTATGTAAAAAAAATCTAGTCCTACTAACTGGGCTACTAGGGAATATTGTATGTATTATAGTACCGTCTAACATCTGAAGGAGGAAATTATGAAGAGACAAAGCAATCACTTTCATGGAAGTGACTTAGAGAAAATAGAAGGCATCTATGGAATTAAAAAAGAGAATATAGTTAGCTTTGCTGCAAATGTCAACCCCTTAGGTATATCACCAAAGCTTAGGAAGTCATTGTCGGATCGTATCGATTCCATTATGAGCTATCCAGATAGAGAGTATAGCTCTCTTCGTAGTAAAATAGCTGACTATGTAGATGCGGATATAGAAGATATAATCGTAGGAAATGGCGCCACAGAGCTTATCTCCCTCTTTATTCAAATCAAACATCCTAAAAAGGCCCTAATAGTGGGACCGACCTATTCAGAATATGAAAGAGAAGTTACCCTAGGAGGTGGATCTTCAGTTTATTATAGACTGGAGGAAGAAAATGATTTTCTCTTAGACATTAAGTCCTTAGAAAAAGAACTGGAAAATGATGTGGATTTGCTTGTTATCTGCAATCCCAATAATCCCACATCTACTGCAATTACTAGAAGTGATATGAGGAAAATCCTTGATATATGTAAGAAAAAAGGTATCTTTGTCATGGTTGATGAAACATATGTGGAATTTACTGAGGACCTTGAAAAAATCACCTCTGTCCCATTAACAAGATACTATAATAACATCGTAATACTTAGGGGGATATCCAAGTTTTTTGCTGCACCGGGTCTAAGACTAGGCTATGCCATATGCGGCAACAGTGACCTCCTTAAGGAAATGAACCAAAGAAAAAACCCTTGGACTATCAATTCATTGGCAGCCATAGCAGGTGAAATAATGTTTACAGATGAGGAATATATAACTAGAACAAGAAAGTTGATTTCCAAAGAGCGTGATAGAATATGCGGTATACTAAGCAAGCGCCAAGATATAAAGCTTTATTGGCCCAGTGCAAACTTTCTACTCATAAAACTATTAAAGGATGACATTACTTCTATGGATATATTAGAAACCGCCATCCAGAAGGGTTACCTGATAAGAGATTGTTCTACATTTCCTTTTTTGGATAACAAATTTATCCGCTTCTGCTTTATGCTACCTGAACAAAATGATGCTCTACTCGATTTATTATTTAAGTGTTTAGATTAAGTATTTTGGGGGCTTAATCGGTACCCGGTACCACTTATAAATGCCGGATTGTTGGTAATAACCTAACAATCCGGCATTATATTAATCACGCAGATATCTAAATATCATATTTATAATTCTTAACATAGTCGAATTCATCCTGTATCTCCTGAGCCGGTTCTTCGGTAACTAGGGATACGACCAAGATTACCAGACAGGATAGCACAAAGGCTGGGAAGAGCTCATATATATCAAGTATTCCACCTAAAGGTCTTACAAGCAACTTCCATATGAATACCATCGCTCCTCCAGTCACCATACCTGCAATTGCACCGGTCCTAGTGACCTTCTTCCAGAACAAACTAAAGAGCATAATCGGTCCGAAGGTTGCGCCAAACCCGGCCCATGCAAATGATACAACTTTAAATATAACACTATTCTCATCAAGAGCAATTATAGCTGCAATGATAGCTACTACTATCAATGTAGCTCTTGACATTGCCAGTACCTGCTTGTCTGTGGCATCCTTCTTTAGTATTCCCTGATATATATTCTTAGAAAATGCCGACGCAGCAATTAATAGATAGGAATCTGAAGAGCTGATTGTTGCAGCCAGAATTCCAGCCATTATAAACCCTGCAATCAGTGGTACTAGGAAGCTACTGGACATTAATATAAATATTCTTTCTGAATTGCTAGCAGTAAGTAGGGCATCCGGATATAGCACTCTTCCTATAATACCGATAAAGACCGCTGCAAAAAGAGATATGGCACACCAAACAGTTGCAATTCTTCTTGATAATTTAAGCTCACCGGGATTCTTGATAGCCATGAACTTAAGTAAAACCTGTGGCATTCCAAAATATCCAAGACCCCACGATAGGGTTGAAATAATAACCAAGGGTCCGTATTTTGCCGATTCGCCAAATAGGGGCTTACCTGCCGATACTTGCTGTATACCATCAGCCATCTGAGGACTTGCAACACCAAAGAAATCCAGGAAGCCCGGAATGGCCTTGGCATTCTCTATAACCTCAGATATACCTCCTGCCTTAGCTATACCTACAATAAGTACAACACCTAAAGCAATAAACATGACAATTCCCTGCATAAAATCAGATGCACTCTCTGCCAAAAAACCTCCAATAAATGTGTAAACAACGACAAATACTGCTCCGATAATCATCATATACACATATTCTACCTCGAATAGGGTACTAAAGAGCTTTCCTACGGTTACAAAACAGCTAGCTGCGTATACGGAGAAAAACACCAAAATGAATAAGGCTGCAATTGTAAGTATAATCTTCTTCTTTTCTCTAAAACGATTACTTAGAAAATCTGGAATTGTTATGGCATCTCCAGCCACATGGGAGTAAGTCCGAAGTCTTTTAGCCACAAATAGCCAGTTTAGATATGTACCAATAAGTAAGCCTATGGCAGTCCATACAGCTTCTCCTAAGCCACACCAATAAGCCACACCCGGTAACCCCATTAACAACCAACCACTCATATCAGAAGCTTCTGCTGCCATAGCTGTTACCCACGGACCTAAGGATCTTCCGCCAATTAAATAGTTGTCACTACTTTCGCTTGCTCTTTTAGCATAATTAAAGCCTATGGCTATAACTGCACCAATATACACAGTCATTGCAATAAGATATTGAATCTTATCTCCTTCCATTTCCCAATCTCCCTCCTATTATTTGACACTTATATTGGTTATTATAGTACATAAGTATACGTTTGTATAGTACAAATTTAAAGTGCTAATACTCTACCACGCAGAAGCAAAGGGAATCAAGCAAAGGGATTCGATTTAAGTTGTACTACCAAATCCACCGTTTCTTATATCAGATGCATCATCATCATAGGTGATTCCATATTCAACGAAGATTCCTTGCATAAATCCTACTCCCTCTTCTATAGTTATTGTTTTTCCCTCATTGGTGTCATTTGTGAGCTTGCAGAATATATGACCCTCGTTATCAGATCCATAATAGTCACTATCAATAATACCAACCGTATTATTGAGCTGAAGCCGATATTTGAAGCCCAGACCGCTTCTTGGATAGCATTTAAGAACCCATCCATCTTCTATCCTAACACGAATACCGGTAGGTATAAGAATTGTCTCACTAGGATTAAGACTAAAGGCGATGGGACTATAGAAGTCATAGCCTGCAGAGCCTGAGGTTGCTCTCTTTGGAAGCATAATCTTGTCATAGATACTCCCAGCCTCTTTGTCTGTTACATCCAATGAAAATGTACCTAACCAATCCTTGATAAATCTTTCTTTACTTACTTTTTCAAATTGTGCTATTCGTTTCATGGTTCCTCCTAATTAAAGTTGTTCAAGTACAACCCACGTCACTTACCCGCTGATCTTGTATGGAACAAAGACCAGCTATTGATGATATAACATTTTTAGAAGCCTATTAGCGGCTTCTGATATGGGTCTTTGTCCTCCTGTAACTATACATATATTTCTTTCTGGAATTTCATCACGAAATATCAGTTTAAACAGTTGCTTATTACTTATGGCCTCTTCTGCGAAATCCTCTACAACGCAACCAATTCCTAAATTTCTTATGGCAAACTTAACGATCATGTCACTGGTTGCAAGTTCAAATTCTGGATTCAGAATTACCTGGTTATCTTCCAGAAACTCATTTACATACTTTCTAGTACTGGTATTATGCTCCAGACTTATAATGGGAAGTTCCTCCAAATCCTTATACTCCATAGTCTTACCATATAGATAACTAAATTTACTACCTGCAACAAATATATCACTTATTTTCCTTACTCTCTTATATTCTATACCTGCTTTTAATATAAATGGCTCACTAACCAGACCGAAATCTATTTTTCCATCATAGAGAAGCTCAAGGGTATTGGGGGTAGGAGCATTGGTCACCAATACCTTTATACCAGGATATTTCTCATGAAAGCGCTCTAAATAAGGAAGAAGGTAAAATTGCAGTGTCATATCACTGGCACCTATTCTTATTTCCCCGTGTTCAAGGTCAAGCATTTTCCGAAACTGTTCTTCACCAAGCTTAATATATTCATATCCCCGCTTAACATATGAGTATAGGGCTTCCCCCTCTGGTGTCAACTTAACCCCCTTAGGAATTCTCATGAATAACCTGCTTCCCAGATTCTCTTCCAGTGTCTTTATTGACTGGCTAACCGCTGGTTGGGATATGCAAAGCTCCTCCCCTGCCTTGGTAAAGCTACCAGCCCTGGCCACATGATAAAAAATTCTATAGTATTCAAGATTAATATCCATATAATCTCTCCATATCTTATCCATTCCTTATAACAATATCCTTAATAACATCTAGCCTTCAAATACTTCATATTCTAATAATAGCCTACCGATCCTTGCCATGTCTATAGCCAATTGGTCAGAATCCTCTTCATACCTACCCTTAATTTCAATATAGCTATCCATTGTAAATTCTCCCCTCATACAACATGCTACCAAAACATTTGTTTGTGCTTTATGATAATTCATTCTTTATGAAATATCAATAATATACATGTAATTATTTGCATAAATATTATTGACCATTTCGGTCAAGTATGATATTCTTATATTGACCGAAACAGTCAATTATATATAAAATTTTATTACTTTACCTTATAATCCGATAATAGAGGTGATTAAAATATACGAAAGCTTTGAAAATTTAGATGATGCAAAGAAGCAAAACATAATAAATGCAGGCTTTAGGATATTTGGTGAGTATGGCTATTCCAAGGCATCCATTGATGACATCGTTAAGGAAGCAGGAATTTCAAAGGGCAGCTTCTTCTATTATTTTGTATCTAAGAAAAATTGTTTCATATATCTTTATGAGTATGCTGTAAGTAAATCAAAACAACTTATTGATATTCCAGGTGATGATGGGCTTCCGAAA
>JAAYPG010000085.1 GCA_012519905.1 Clostridiales bacterium
AGTTTTTTTATTATTATTTATATTCATATATATATCTCCAATCTGAATATGAATGTGCTGTTACCATGGACTAATCTGCTATTCGCGATATATACCATAAGTTCGCAGATTAGGAACTCAAATGCTTTGCATTTTCGTTCACGTTGCTCTTATCCATGTTAACCAGCCCATTTCCTTATGACATAAAAAGCATGTCATAAAAATGTGCTGTTACCATGGACTAATCTGCTATTCGCGTATATTATACCATAAGTGGGGCTTATTGTATGTATTTGTCTTAAAGTCAGTTGATTAGGAATTTGCCCTATGGTAAAATAGTTATGATGATTGAGAGGTGAATACATGAGAAAAAGTGCGGGTAGGATGTTTATCAGGGGGTTGTTAAAATCGCTTCTTTTTTTTCTGTTTTTTGCTCTTATTAGTATAGCCGTCTATAATTTGGTAATGCATTTATATGGGATTGAGAATGAAAGAGTAATAGATGTCATTCCACCTGTAAAGAAACAGACGATTATTACAGAAGCAAGTATTGATGAGGTATCAAAGCACTTAATATATTGTGTGAATGAGGATACTGGAGACATAGAGAAATTGATTTTAGAAATATATGACTGTGAAAGGCTTATGCTTTATTACATCACTATTCCTATAAAAACGCAGTTGACCTTGTCGGATGCGCTTCATAAAGAGTTAGTTCTTGTAAAGCCATCTATTCCTGGATATCTCAAGCTATCCGCTATAACCGGTTATCTGCCAGAGGAGACCGTTTATGAATATGGTGTACTGATGATAGAGGAACTGCTTGATATAGAGATAAGCTATTATACAGTGGTACCACAGAGTATCTATGACCAGGTATTTGAAACTGAGCTTCTCAAGTCAAAAGCTAATAGCCAAGAGGGCCTTGAATCAACATACCCAAGAGAAGTATTTTCCGATGAATTTTTAGAGCATTTACATACAATTAATACAGAGACTGAGCTTCGTGATTATATTGAAGAGCTATATGCTCAAATAAAATCAAATCTACCATTAAAGGATAAATTAAATTATATGGAGAGCTATATAAATACTCCGGGTAGGAATATACGCTTTGAGGTGATTGCAGGGGAGGATAGTAACAGCGCATATATTATAGATGAAGCTTTAGCCTCGAGGCAGCTTAAGAGTTACTTAAATGAATAAACTCAATACTAGAGGTAGAATATAAATTATGGGAATATATTATAATGTGGAAGGGCCATATAATGACTAAGAAAAAAACAGAAAACAAGAGAATTGAAGCATTTAGAAAGTATCTAATAATAGTTGTAGGCTCATTTTTAATGGCATTAGCTATAAATCTAATATATGAGCCATTAGGGCTAGTAACCGGTGGATTATCGGGACTAGCTATAGTTGTTAAGGATATCACTCAAATTATATGGAAGGGCGGAGTTCCTGTATGGCTTTTTACGACTATAGTTAATATACCCTTATTTATAGTGTCAATAAAGATTTTGGGTTTACGGACAATGCTTAATGTATTCATAGGTACAGTTACCTTAATTATAGCTTTGTTTATTATCCCTATATATGATTTTGGCTTTAATGATATGCTTTTGTCATCAGTGGTAGGCGGGGCTATATCAGGAGTAGGTTTAGGAATGGTTTTTTCTGTATCGGCATCAACAGGAGGAACTGATCTGCTTGCTACACTTATCCATAGATACAAAAGGCATATTTCAGTGCCCTTTATCCTTACTTTTATAGATGGTGCAATTATTCTAATTGGTGCCTTAGTTTTTGGGATAGGAAATGCCTTATATGCAATTATAGCTGTATTTATATCTGCTAAAGTATCGGACGGTATATTAGAGGGACTTAAATTTGCGAAAATGGCCTATATAATTTCTGATGAATATGACAAGATTGCTAAGGAGATTATGACCACCCTTGATCGTGGAGTAACTGGCCTTAGTTCTACAGGTATGTATTCAAATATAGATAGAAAGATGCTTTTTTGTGTTGTTTCAAAGAAGGAAATAGTAAAAATAACTGAAATAGCTAAGAAAATAGACCCGAAATCATTTGTGATTGTTAACGATGTTCGTGAAGTCATGGGGGAAGGTTTTATAGAATATAGACAGTAAATAAAACAAAAAATATTTAGATTCTCGGTAAAAATACTATATTTAACTTATAATATACAAATTATACAAAAGGGTAAAACCTATTTTGTTAAAATGGGATATGGCTTATGTAAAACAAATGGTGTATCATACTGATATAAGATAGATAGTACAAGAACATAGGAAATTTATAGGAGGATATAAAATGGCAAGTGTTTCTTTAAAGAATATTACAAAGCAATACCCTAATGGCGTAGTTGCAGTTAAAGATTTTAATCTTGAGATAGCTGATAGGGAATTTGTTATTTTTGTTGGACCATCAGGATGTGGTAAGTCTACTACACTACGTATGATAGCTGGCCTTGAAGAAATTACTCAGGGTGAACTTTATATTGATGATAAGATGGTAAATGATGTAGAGCCTAAGGATAGAGATATTGCGATGGTTTTCCAGAACTATGCGCTATATCCACATATGTCAGTATATGACAATATGGCATTTGGTTTAAAATTAAGAAAAGTTCCTAAGGATCAAATCGATAAGGTTGTTCACGAAGCTGCTAAGATCCTTGATATTGAGCATCTATTAGATCGTAAGCCTAAGGCTCTGTCCGGTGGTCAGAGACAGCGTGTTGCCATGGGTCGTGCTATCGTTCGTAATCCTAAGGTTTTCCTTATGGATGAGCCTTTATCAAACCTTGATGCTAAGTTGAGAGTACAGATGCGTATCGAGATTTCTAAACTACATCAGAAGTTACAGACAACATTTATCTATGTAACACATGACCAGACCGAGGCTATGACACTTGGTACAAGGATCGTTGTTATGAAGGATGGCTTAATCATGCAGGTTGATTCTCCTCAGAATCTTTACGATAAGCCACAGAACATATTCGTAGCTGGATTCATGGGTTCACCTCAGATGAATTTTATGGATGCTGTAGTTACTAAGAAGGGCAATGATGTATTCGTAGAATTCAACGGCAAGTCACTTAAGCTTCCTGAGAACAAGGCTAAGAAGCTTGTTGATGGCGGATATGTAGATAAGAATGTAGTAATTGGTATACGTCCTGAGGATATTCATGATGAAGAGATGTTCATTAACAATTATCCTGACGCTGTAATCGAGGCAACAGTAAGAGTATACGAGCTTCTTGGTGCTGAAGTATTCTTATACTTCACCCTTGATGATAACTTAGATTTCACAGCCCGTGTAAATCCTCGTACAACAGCTAGACCTGATGATGTATTAAAGGTAGCCTTTGATATGTCTAAGCTACATGTATTTGATAAGGATACAGAGCAGGTAATTACAAACTAATATAATATAAATACATTTAGGGGACACTTCGGTGTTCCCTAATTTTATTTAATAGGAAAGGCGCGGAGAGTGTGCCAAGTCATATTCTTTGTTATGTTGGAAAAGGTATTTTTCAGGGGTAATAAGGTTTTAGGGGAGTGACTATTGAACTAAAAAAGATAAAGTTTATTGAGCAAACTAATTCTCTCAAGAGGCATTTTGATAGTATTGTACGAAATTATTTATGAAATACATATAAAAATAGTTTACTTTAAAGAAAATGAGTGATAAAATGGGACTAGTATCTATGAATTTTAATTAAAAATTGAAATATAATATGTAAGGAGTGTAAAAATGATTTCAAATCAAATTCTTCAAAATACAATTGATGGTCTAAAAGGAATTACCCGTATTGATATCTCGGTTATGGATACTGATGGTAAGGCATTGGCATCTACTTCAGAGAACACTGAGCAGTATGAAAATATAGTATTATCATTTGTAGCATCACCTGCTGATAGTCAGGCTATTCAAGGATATCAATTCTTTAAGGTGTTTGATGAGCATCAGCTTGAATACGTTATAGTCGCCAAGGGTGACAGCGAGGACGTATTCATGATTGGTAAGATTGCAGCCTTTCAGATACAGAATCTTCTTATAGCTTATAAAGAACGATATGATAAAGATAATTTTATTAAGAATCTACTTCTCGACAATTTACTTTTGGTAGATATATATAATCGTGCCAAGAAGCTTCATATTGATACAGAAGCTAGAAGAGTGGTATATATTATCGAGACTAAGAATGAGAAGGATGCAAATGCTCTTGAGACAGTCCGTAGCCTTTTTTCTGGAAAGACAAAGGATTTTATAACAGCTGTAGATGAAAAGAATATTATCCTTGTGAAGGAAGTAAAACCTAATGAGACTTATGAGGATTTGAATAAAACTGCTAAGGTTATTCTTGATATGCTCAATACAGAAGCTATGACTAAGGTACATGTTGCATATGGTACAATAGTATCAGAAATCAAGGATGTATCAAGGTCCTATAAGGAAGCAAAGATGGCTCTTGATGTAGGGAAAATCTTCTATAGCGGTAGAAATGTAGTGGCTTATAATAATTTGGGAATCGGCAGACTTATATATCAGCTCCCTATGCCTTTGTGTAAGATGTTTATTAAAGAGATATTTGAAGGTAAGTCACCTGATGATTTTGATGAAGAGACACTAGCTACAATAAACAAATTCTTTGAGAATAATTTAAATGTATCTGAGACATCTAGACAATTGTATATTCATAGGAATACATTGGTCTATCGCTTAGATAAATTGCAGAAGAATACTAATCTTGATCTTCGTGTGTTTGAGGATGCGATTACGTTTAAAATAGCACTGATGGTTGTTAAATATATGAAATACATGGAGCAGTTAGACTATTAATCAGCTATTATTCATAAGCCGATAGTAAGGAGGATAAAACCTCCGTTCTACACAACGTAATTACTTACTCATTTAAGGAGGATAAATCCTCCGTTCTATATAACGTAATTACTTACTTATTTAAGGAGGATTGGAATGAGGAAAAATTTTTTAACCGGTTTTCTATCCGGAATTTTTGGGGCTCTAGTATTATGTTTAGTTGGAGCCGGCATTTATTATGCGATAGATGTACCGGAAAAAGCGGTTATTCCCATAGAGGATGTTTCGGCCGCTGATATTAATGATGAGAAAACCTATGAAGATATAGTTGAAAAGCTAGAAGTATTGGAGATGCTTATTGATACTTATTATTTGGAGGAAGTAGACCAGGAGGCATTTGCTACAGGGATTTATAGAGGTTTTGTAAGTAGTCTAAATGATCCTTATTCAACATATTATACTAAGCAGGAGTATGCTAATCTAATCGAGAGTTCTTCCGGGGTATATCATGGCATTGGTGCTGTGGTAAGTCAGAATGTCAACACCGGTATATTAACTATTGTAAAGCCTTATAAAGACAGCCCTGCATACAAGGCGGGTTTACTACCTGATGATATCATATATAAGGTGGAGGGTGAGGAGGTTACCGGCAAGGATATTTCAGAGGTTGTAAGTAAAATCAAAGGTAAGGAAGGAACCAAAGTAAATATTACAATATATAGAGACGGTGTTGAGGAGCCTATGGATTTTACCATCACAAGACAAAAGATTAATATCCCGACTATAGAGTTTGAAATGCTGGATGGTAAAATTGGTTATATTCAGATAGCAGAATTTGATGATATTACAATCTCACAGTTTAACAATGCAATAGACCAATTGGAAAAGAAGGGTATGAAGGGGTTAGTTGTTGATGTCAGAAACAATCCGGGTGGATTATTGAATTCTGTGGTTGACATATTAGATCGCCTGCTACCACGAGGGCTAATTGTATATACAGAGGACAAATACAAGAATAGAGAGGAAGAGAAGGCTGTTAGATCGGATCAGTTTAATAAACCTCTTGTTGTATTAATTAATGGTAATAGTGCCAGCGCATCTGAAATATTCGCAGGTGCCTTACAGGATTATGAGAAGGCTACTGTAGTTGGAACTACAAGCTTCGGTAAGGGGATAGTTCAAAGAGTAATACCTCTTTCTGATGGTACTGCCATAAAGCTGACCATATCCAAATATTTTACACCAAAGGGACGTAATATACATGGTACTGGTATTGTTCCAGATGTGGAAGTAGAGTTAGATGATGAGTTAAAACAGCTTGTAACCATCCCTCATGATAAGGATAATCAGCTTCAGAAGGCTATTGAAATTCTAAAGGAACAGATGAAATAATATGCTTAGTTAGTATGAATTCCCCTCTTTGGGGAATTTGTACTTTATAACATTAAAAAATAACATTTATTAGGGGAGACTATGAAAACTATAGCTATTATACTTTTTGCATTAACATATATTTTATTGTTATCATTTCCAAAAATAAGGGCTTATATAGCTGTGGCATCAGCTGCGGTTTTTGTTATATTAGGAATCTTACCTCTAAATCAAGTGACCGAAGCAATAGATTGGAATGTAATCTTAATGATTGCCGGGACCATGGGTGTAGTTGGCTTCTTTATTGAATCAAAGATGCCATCCCTACTAGCTGATCATATTATTAATAGGGTACCTAATGTAAAATGGGCCATTATATCACTGGCCCTTTTTGCAGGTGTTATATCTGCCTTTGTTTTGGATTGGAGATACTTCGCAAAGAGGGATATGAGGTTAAGGCCGGAACGTTTATGAAGGTTAGCGTTCCATTTACATTATCAGCTGTTATTACAGGATATATATTAATTTGGTTTTTATGGAGTTAGTGTACTAATCTGATTATTCGTGAAAATTAATATTTTGCCTATAATATTTATTTATAATTGGCCGATAAATAATATAAGATTAAAGAACATTTAAATTGAGTTTAGTTAGGTGGTGAAAATATGCGTATAGATGCATATAACAAGGTAAGTCAGATTTATAACACTAGTAATGTTAAGAAAACTACTAAGGCTAGTAGTGGGAGCTTTAGTGATAAGCTGGAAATATCACAAAAAGGGAAAGGCTATAGGATTGCTAAGCAAATTCTAGCTCAGACCCCTGAAGTGAGAGAGGATAGAATAAACGAGCTTAAGAAACAAATTGAATCTGGTACTTACAATGTAGACATGACAGAGGTGGCTGACAAAGTAGTAAACCGTTATTTTGATGAGTTAGCATAGAACTTTTTGTTAATTGGAAAGTTCGATGATATCGGAAGCGAGGTAAATAGTGGCAAGCTTAATCGATGAACTAATTGATACCTTAACAAAGGAACAGGATGTATACAATCAACTTATTCCTGTTGTTAGAGAAAAAACACAGGTCATTGTAATGAATGATACAATAGCCCTGCAGGAAATCACTGCCAAGGAGCAGGAGGCCATAGATCAAATTACTGCTCTTGAGAACAAGAGAAGTAGAGTGATGGAGGACATTAGAACAGTTCTTGGAAAAGAAAACGAGAATTTAAAGCTAAGTACTTTAATTGATCTATTGGATACAAAACAGAAGGAAAAAAAGGTTTTATCAGAGCTTCATGATAAGCTCAAGAAAACCGTAAATACATTAGTTGAGCTAAATAATAGGAACAAGGTTCTTATTCAACAATCCCTAGAGATGATAGAATTCAATATGAATTTTCTTCAAAGTACAAGGATGTCGCCGGGGAACAACACTTACACTAAATATGCATCACAAAATAGTGAGAAAACTTTTGAAACAGGGATGTTTGATGCAAAACAGTAAGTAGCTCAAAGTGAAGGTGGTATGTTTATGGCTTCATTTGGAAGTTTATATATTGGGGTGTCAGGTCTGAATGTAAGTCAGGCATCCCTTAATGTTACATCACATAATTTAGCAAATGTAGATACTAAAGGATTTGTAAGACAACAAGCAATATCCACAGATTTTCAATATATTAAATGGGGCGAATCCCACCTTTCATCCATGCAACGTGGCTTGGGTGCTAATTTTGCTGAGGTGAAACAGGTGAGAGATGCCTTTCTTGATAGAGCCTATCGCCAGGAAATCGGGAGACAGGCTTTTTATGAAGCTCAATACCAGGCAATCAGTGAGATTGAAGGACTCTTTGGTGAGCTTGAGGGAGTACAATTCCAGAATACTATGAAGGATTTCTGGGAGGCTTTACAAGAATTGGGCAGGGAGCCTGACAATATAGTCGCCAGATCGTCATTAATACAGACGGCAGTTTCATTTGTGGAAAGAGCAGAGAACATATATAGCCAAATGAATGATTATCAGGTGAACCTTAACACTAAGATTAGTGATCAGGTTAACCGAATTAATGAAATCGGCGAAGAGATAAGGGAATTAAATATAAAAATAAGACATTACGAGAGCACAGGAGTAGAGAAGGCCAATGATTTAAGAGACCATAGGAACTTACTTCTGGATGAACTAAGTAATATGGTAGGAATTACATATAAAGAGAGCCCAACATCGATTGTTACCGTAAATGTGGAGGGAGTTCCTTTTGTTACAGAGGATTCTGTCTATCTCATGGATGTGGTACAAATAAGTGAGGATTCTCCGATGCTAAAGCCTATATGGCCTGCTCATGGAAGGGTGGATGTGTTTGCTTTTGATAGGCCCCCATCATCAGTACATAATACCGATATAGGTTCTTTGAAAGGTTTACTACTGGCTCGAGGTAATAAACAGGCCAATTATACTGATATACCGGTACGAGACCGATATGAAACAGAGACACAGTATCAGGAAGCGGTAAGAGTATATAATAATTCGATCGATCCATCAGTTATGATGACTGTTCAGGCTCAATTTGACCAGCTGATACATGGCATAGTCACAATGATAAATGATACCCTTAGTCCCAATAAAGAGGTAACCTTAGCTGACGGTAGAAAGATAAAGATATTTGATGAAGAAAACGCTCCTGTAGGTATGGATCCCATGCAGACAATGGGTGAGGGTTTATTTTCAAGAAAATCTGTCCCCAGATATACTGATGTTCAGGATATAGTAATTGAGGTTATAAATGAAGATGGGACAACAGAGTATCAGACCATATCTGCTCGTATATATATAGAGGAGGATCCATCAGACAATTATTCTCTCTTTACCTTAGGAGAAATAGAGGTCAACCCCAATATTCTTCAGAATAGTTCTCTGTTGCCTCTTTCAAAAAATGATAAAACAGGGGCATATGATATAGAAATGACTCAGAGATTATTATCAAACTGGCAGAAGCCATTTGCTACTCTATCACCGAATACTCTGACGAAAAATAATATAAACGACTATTATATTTCGTTTATATCTGATATTGCCAACCGAGGTGAACAGGTTAATACAATAAGCATGAACCAGATGTCAATGGTGGCTAGCATAGATAATAAAAGGGCTGAGGTAACTGGAGTATCCTCAGATGAGGAACTTACTAATCTAATTAAATTCCAACATTCATATAATGCTGCTGCAAGATATGTTAATGTAGTTAGTGAGATGCTGGAGCATATTATTATGAGCATGTAAATCGATTTGCTAGGCAAATCTATGCAATGGGTTCACGAAAAGATGAGAACATGTCATGTAATGTTTAATAGGAGGAATTATGGCATCAACATTTTTTGGATTAAATATTGGAAAGACAGGTTTGTATGCATATAAGGCAGCCTTAGATACGACTGCTCATAATATTTCCAACTCTGAGACAGAGGGCTATACTAGACAAGTTATGGGCCAAACAGCAGGAAAAGCACTTAGGATGCATAGTTCCTACGGTATGGCTGGTACAGGTGTCAGTGTCACTGGTGTAACGCAGCTAAGAGATGAGTATTATGATATTAAATTCAGAAAGAACAATACAATTTTGGGCGAATATGCTAGCAAGGCTCATTATATGACTGAGATTGAAAATTATTTTAATGAGGTAAGTATAGAAGGGTTTACGGCCACATTTGATTCCATGTATAACAGCCTTCAGGAACTATCCAATAATCCGTCCAGTCTTACTGTTAGGAGTCAGGTTACAAACTATGCCAAGAGTCTTACAGAATATTTTAACTCCTTATCACAAAACTTAAGAAACATTCAAGAGGAGTGTAATTTTGAGATAAAAAATATGGTAGATAAGATAAATTCTACTGCTCAGCAGATAGCTGCCCTAACCAAGCAAATTAATACTTTGGAGGTAAGCGGTGGTACTGCTAATGATCTTAGAGATCAAAGGAATTTATTAGTTGATGAACTATCTCAAATGGCTAATGTTACTGTCAGTGAGCAGGTAGTAGGAGCAGGAATTGGTGTTACAAGCTATATTATAAAGATAGATGGACAGACACTGGTTGATGTGGGCGAATATAATACACTTCAGGTCATACCCAGAGAAAAAAAGCATAATCAGAATGATATAGATGGATTATACGATGTGGCTTGGTCTAATGGCCAGATATTCAACCTTGGAAGCCATAATCTAGGGGGAGCTCTTAAAGCCTTATATGAAGTGAGAGACGGTAATAATAGACACAACCTTCAGGGAAGAGTTTCAGCTGTTGCTGGTGATAATTATGTTACATTAACCGATACAAACATTAATGATATAGAGAAACTTAATATTCCTGAAACAGGGGTTATAACCGTAGGGAATATGAATTATGAATATGTAGGTTTTGAAGTTATTATGGATGAAGATACAGGATCTTTTATCTATAGATTTGAGCTTGAGGAGCATCTTTGGACTGATGCCATAGATACCAATGCATCTATTGGTGAAAGCATCAACTATAAGGGAATTCCATATTATATGGATCAAATGAATGTGTTTATAAGGACATATGCAAAAGCCTTTAACGAGATTCATAGAACAGGAAGAGATCTTAATAATAATCCAGGGATAGATTTCTTTACAGCTACTAATAAGGTAAATGGTAGAGAGTATGTATTTGGACCATTAGCTGAATCAGATGATCATTATTATTATGACTATAACACTTTTAATTCCCAAACAGGCAGTTTTTTCGAGGATGTACCAGAGGATAGACCACTCTACGGATCCTATTATTTTTTAACTGCGGAGAATTTTACAGTAAATAGTCAGCTTACATATAACCCAAGCAGATTAGCTGCTGCAACAGATGTGCTTAACGGAGTAGACAACAATGATGTTGTACAAGCCTTGATAGCCTTAAAGACAGACAAGACAATGTTTGGACAGGGTGAACCTGGAGGATTTATGAACACTCTTGTTGCAGATATAGGTATTGATACAAAGAAAGCTAATAATTTTTCCATAAGTCAGGAGAATATTCTTAGGGCGATTTCAAATCAAAAGCTTTCTATATCAGGAGTAGATATAGATGAGGAGGCTATGAACCTTGTACGTTTTCAGAATGCCTATAATCTTTCTGCAAAAGTAATATCAGTTATGGATGAGATTTACGATAAATTGATAAACTATATGGGAGTGTGATTTGTTGGTACTTAATGGTGGAGGTGTAATATGAGAATTACTAACCGAATGATGACTAATAATATGCTCAGTAATATTAATAAGAATAAACTTAATGTTTCAAAATTGGAAGAACAGTACTCAACCGGTAAAAAGATACAAAAACCATCAGATGACCCGATTGTTACAGTTCGGGCACTGAGGCTTCGAACAAATTTGACTGAGCTAGAACAGTATTATGAAAAGAATATTCCTGATGCAGTCAATTGGATGGACGTAACTGAGGGATCTTTATCTACTATAAATGAAATACTAAGACAGATTAATACCCAGTGTGTTCAAGGAAGTTCAGATCCATTGACAGCCACAGACAGGGCTTCAATTGCACAGAATCTTATGGAAATGAAGGAGCAGATATATCAGGAGGGTAATACTAATTACGCTGGTAGATATGTCTTTTCAGGATATAAGACGGATAGCTCTTTGACCTTTATGGAGAACACAAAAAATCTAATTTATGATATAAAGGAAAATTTCACTGGAGAGCAGATAGAGATGGTATCCAGGGTAACGGGTTCATACACTGTCAGCGATTATGATAATCCGGCTATAGATTTTGAAAATCCTCCTAAGATGGAGAATACTTATAGAATTAAACTGTCCTATGATAATCTAGAGAATATAAATTTAGATGGCATACGATTTACCAAACCAGTTCCTGGAGGAGAATCAGAGGAGCAGACACCAATTGAGAACATTAAAACTGTATCTGCTTATGACCCATCGGCATATATACCTGAAGATACACCCCCAGGCATCAACTTTATCTATGAGACAGGAGAATTAATTATTCATGAAGAGCTTTATAAAGAATTAAGATTAGCTGACAATATAGAATTAACATATAAAAAGACAAGCTTTAATAAGGGTGAGCTTAAGCCTGAGCATTATTTTGACTGTGTTATGATAGACACTGATAAGCCTGAGCAGCCTGCGATTAATTATATAAAGGCAAAACAGGAAATTCAGTATGAAGTTAACTTCAATCAGATGCTTACCATAAACACTGAGGGCTCAGACGCTATATCTCATAAAATAGGTAGAGATATAGATGATATATTAAAGAGTGTGGATGATGTAATTCAAACTGAAGAGAAAATAGTAGAGATTAAAAAGCGCTTAGAGGATAAAAACTTGACTGAGGAGCAAGTCCTTCGTTATGAAAAAATGCTTGAGCAGTTAGATACAGAGTTAGTCCTCAAGAAAGAGGTTATGCAGGCGGCATTTGCAAGAGGAATAACCAGCTCCAACAATGAGCAGGATAGAGTAAACGTTGCTGTTGCAGACTTGGGTAGCAGACAGTACAGATTAAGGCTGACAGAGAATAGACTATCTAGCCAAAGAGTGGATTTTAAGGAACTGCTATCAAAGAATGAGGATGTTGATATCGTTGACACCATTATAAACTTTAATGCAGCACAGATGATATATAATTCATCCCTATCAGCGGCCTCCCGTGTTGTACAAAACTCTTTGTTAGATTTTTTGTAAACCATAACTAAGTTTTATCCAAGAGATAGTTGGTATGAATGAGAAGATGTAGGGTATAAGATTTGTAATAGGAAAGGGGAAACCTATGTTAGTAAAAACAAAGCACTTTGGTGAGATTGATCTGGACGAGGATAAAATTATTACTTTTAATGAAGGGATTCTAGGGTTTGCAGATTATAAGAGATATGCAATTATTTACGATAATGAAAGCGGGGAAAGACCTGACATAACCTGGCTACAAAATATTGATGAGCCGGCTCTAGCAATACCTGTGGTAAGTCCATTTCTTATAAAGCCTGATTTTAATCCTACTGTTGAGGACGAGTTACTGGCTTCTCTTGGGGAAATAACACCAGAGAATTTAGTAGTATTGGTTTCCGTTACAGTACCCAGCGATGTATCAAAGATATCAGCGAACTTAAGGGCACCATTTGTTATTAACGCAGATCAGAAAAAGGGATGTCAAGTCATAGTAGATGATGCAGATTATGAAGTGAAATACTATTTTTATGAGCAGCTTCAGGCTATAAAAGCTGAGAAGGGGGGCAAATAATGCTGGCCCTATCTAGAAAAGTCAATGAATCTATTATGATTGGAAATGATATTGAAATAACCGTATTAGAAATAAAGGGAGATCAGATTAAAATTGGAATAAATGCGCCAAAATCTGTACCTATTTATCGTAAGGAGTTATATCTACAGATATCAGAATCCAATAAAGAAGCGGCTTCGGCCCAGATAAATGAAGAAGCTTTGAAGAAATTATTTGAGTAATTCCAGTTAATGCAAAAAAGATATTGATGGATATTAAGCTTTTTAGTATTAATGTCGATATAGTAATAGAATAGATATGAATAGATATGCTCATATAACTGTCAAGGATGATAGTAGGAGAGCGATAAAACTTATAGGCACATGGAGGTGTAGTAATGGCTTTAGAGGTAATGAAGACATCAGCATATCAGACTAATATAAGCCC